>JAIPEL010000093.1 GCA_021737185.1 Desulfobacterales bacterium
CGGTGCTGGTGGACACCTTCGGCACCAGCGCCATCGACGAAGACCGGATCGCAGAGATCGTCAACGAGGTCTACGACCTGCGGCCGGCGGCGATCATCGAGTATCTCGACCTGCTTCGGCCGATCTACGCCCAGACCTCGGCCTACGGCCACTTCGGCCGAAACGAGCCCGGGTTTAGCTGGGAGAAGCCCTCCGAGGTCAAGGCCATGAAAAAGGCGGCATAAATCAAATTGCTGACGCAATTTGATTTATTTTTCGCACACACCAAAAAAAAAGATTCAAAGCGCTGGAAGCTTTCTGCCTCCGGCGCTTTTTTTTGCTTCAGATCATTGATATTTTCCTACAACCATGAATAAAAATCCCCTTGGCTTTTTTACCCTCAGGCCCCCGAATTCAGCAACTACCCAAAAGGAGGCATTCAATGAAAAAATCGATCGGCGCAGACACCCTGGCGTATCCCACTCCCGTATGGTGTGTGGGCAGCTATGACGCCGAAGGCCGGCCCAACGTCATGACTATCGCCTGGGGCGGAATTTGTTGTTCCAAACCGCCTGCGGTGACCGTATCCCTGCGCAAGGCGACCTACACCTACGGCTGCATCATGGCGTGCAAAGCATACACCATCAGCGTGCCATCGACAAAATACATTGCCGAGGCCGACTATTTCGGCATGGTCTCCGGCAAAACCACGAACAAGTTCGAAGATACCGGTCTTACCGCCGTACCTTCCGACAAGGTCGACGCCCCGTATGTCGGCGAATTTCCGCTCGTACTGGAGTGCAAAGTCATCCACACCCACGAGATCGGGCTGCATACCCAGTTTGTCGGTCAGATTGTCGACATCAAGGCAGACGAGGAAATCCTGAACGAAAAAGGCCTTCCTGTAATGGAAAGAGGCGCCCCGTTCGTATTCGCCCCCGGTATCCGAGAATACCGCGCCCTGGGCGAAGTCGTCGGCCGTGCGTTTGACATCGGAAAGAAATTCAACAGGCCAAGCTGATGGCTTCGAAAAGAAAATTCACCCGGGCCATCGTGAGAACGCCGTGCCTGCGAATCGCGGAAGGATTAACGACCTCGGATCTGGGAAAACCCGACTACGACAGTACCCTGGCCCAGCATGCCGAATATATCGAAGCCCTTGAAAAATGCGGCCTCGAGGTAAAGGTGCTGCCGGCAGACGAGCGATACCCGGACTCGGTCTTTGTCGAAGACACCGCCGTTCTCACGGACCGCTGTGCGGTGATCACCCGCCCGGGGGCGAAATCGCGGCGGGGGGAGGTCGCCGCGGTCCGGGAGGTGCTCGCCGGCTTTTACGATGCGGTGGAAGAGATTGCGCCGCCGGGCACCCTGGAAGGCGGCGATGTGATGCAGGTGGGAGACTATTTTTACGTCGGCCTGTCGAAGCGGACCAATGCGTCAGGCGCTGATCGATTGATCGACATCCTGCGGCGCTACGGCATGGACGGAACCCCGATTCACATGAATGACATGCTTCACCTGAAAACCGGCGTAAACTACCTCGAAAACGGCTGCCTGACGATCACCGGGGAATTTACCGAAAATCCGGTGTTTCAGCCGTTTAACCACATCGAGATCGACAGCAAGGAAGCCTACGCCGCCAACTGCCTGTGGATCAACGGCACGGTACTCGTGCCGGAAGGGTTTCACAGAACAAAAGCTCGGATCGAAGCCGCCGGATACGAGACGATCGCCGTCGACGTCTCCGAGTTTCGCAAGATCGACGGCGGCCTGAGCTGCCTGTCGCTGAGGTTTTAGGGAAGGTGAAAATCAACCTCTCACAGACTGATGTATTCGAAAAAGTCAAATTTGATGGTTTCGTAAAAAGTCCGAAATTCTCTTTTTACGTCATTCCCGCGAAAGCGGGAATCCAGTGATTTCGATAAGTTCTGGATTCCCCCGGATCGAGTCCGGGGCAGGCTTATCAAGCCCGGAATGATGCTTCGAGCACTTTTTACGATTTCATCAAATTTCAGCGAATTGTATTGTTAAGTCACTTCCTCATCTCCTGCGTGTAGTTGCCTCCCTCTACAGCGGAGCATTTGTCCGATTTCTCATGTCCAAGAGATACCCACCTTCAAAAAACATGTCCTCGAATCCTAAATCCATGGACACATTTCCCAAACCTGTTGAACATTAGCGATTTTATCGACACGTTTTTGCCTCATGTCGCCGGCATCGACACTTTATGTCAATAGAATCTAATCAATCGATTGACTTATCCGATTGATTGGTTATAGTGCGGGCATATCAGAAAAGGGATGGCCATATGGAATCAAATGCGAAAACCGAAGGCAGCGCTGGGGCCAAAGACCGCCTCATCGAAGCGGGCATCGACGTGTTCGGCGACCACAGCTACGAGGCAGCCACCACCCGGATGATTGCCAAAAAGGCAGGGGTTAACATTGCCGCGATTCCGTATTATTTCAACGGAAAGCAAGGCCTCTACCTCTCGGTGGTCGAACACATCGTCGAAAAGCTTCAGGCCTTTGTGCAGCCGACGATTGAAATGGTCGGCGAGCAGACCGCCCGGGGGGATCTCGCCCCAGCAGAGGCGATCTTGCTGGTGGAAACCCTTCTCGGAAAAATGGTCGATTTCATGGTCGGCGCCCCGGAAGCCGCCCGGTTTGCACAGATCGTCCTGCGGGAACACCTCCATCCGTCTTCGGCCTACGAGATCGTCTACGACCGGGTGATGTGCCCCATCATCGACGGGATCGCCGCCATGATTGCCGCGGCCACCGGACAGCCGCTCTCCGATACCATGAAGATGAGGGCCCTGGCGTTCATGGGCCAAGTCATGGCCTTCCGGGTGGCCCGGGAAACCATGGTCCGGGCAGTGGGCTTTGCCGGCTACAGTGCCGAAGAAACCCAAATGATCCGCCGCGTGATCCTGGAGCAGACACGGGGGGCCATTGAAAGTATGTTCCGCTCCTGACGGCAGTTCAAGGATTCAACCATCGCTGGAATCAAAAAAGTTTGGCGTGGAGCAAACCGTATAATGAAACGAATTGCAAAGGCCGTTGTCATCGCGGTTGTCATCGCAGCCGCAGGCGTTTCGGGCATCTGGTGGTTTCTGAAAGTCGAAGAAAACCGCCCCCAGAATACGCTCACCCTGTACGGCAACATCGACATCCGCAATGCGCAGCTGGCATTCATCGAGGCGGAGCGGATCGCGAAGGTAATGGTCGAAGAAGGTGACCGGGTCAAGGAGGGCCAGGTCCTGGCGACCCTTGACTCCGATCGTCTCCAGGCCCAGATCCGGCAGGTCGATGCCGAGATTGCGGCCCAGCAGCAGGTCGTGGACAAGCTCGTGGCCGGCACCCGCCCCCAGGAGATCTCGCAGGCCCGGGCCGAGGCCGCCGCCGCCAGGGCCCGGATGAAAAATGCCGCCCAGAACTTTGCGCGCATCCAAAGGACCACCGGCACCGGCGCCACCACCCAGCAGGCCCTGGATGATGCCCGCGCCCGGTTCGATGTGGAGCAGGCCAACCTCCTGGTCAAGGAAAAGGCCTTGAACCTCGCCCTGGAAGGACCCCGCAAGGAAGACATCGCCGCTGCCAGGTCCCGGCTGGACGCCTTGACCGCGTCTCTGGCCCTGCTGAAAGTAAGGCTCGGGGACACGACCCTAAAAGCCCCGTCTGCAGGCATTATCCAAAGCCGGCTTTTGGAGCCCGGGGAAATGGCGGGTCCCGCAAGCCCTGTGTTCACCCTCGCCCTGACCGATCCCAAGTGGGTGCGGGCCTATGTGCCGGAGCCGGATCTCGGCCTCATCCAACTCGGCATGAGGGCGGTGATCCAGAGCGACTCGTTTCCGAACCGGAACTTTGCAGGGTGGGTCGGGTTCATCTCCCCGGAGGCCGAGTTTACCCCCAAAAACGTGGAAACTACCGACCTTCGCACCCAGCTCGTCTACGAGGCCCGGATCTTCGTCCGCGACTCAAACAACCTTCTGCGCCTCGGCATGCCGGTAACGGTCAAGATCGACCGAAGCGCCGTTGCCCTCGATCCGACAGGCCGAAACGACGCGAAGAAACCTCCGTCCGAACCAGCGCAAAACACGCCATGACGGATCGATCATCCATACCGGCACCGGCAGACCCTGAGCCGGTGCTGGCCGTCCGTGACCTGAAAAAGGAATTCCCCCTCAAAAAGCGGCCTGCGGTCAAGGCCCTGCGGGGGGTTTCCTTTGACGCCAGGGCCGGCCAGGTCACGGGCCTCGTGGGCGCGGACGGGGCCGGCAAGACCACCTTGATTCGCACCGCGGCCGGCCTTTTGGCGCCCACGGCCGGCACCGTCACCGTGCTGGGCCTGGACAGCGCCGCCGACAGCATCGAGATCCAAAGCCGCGTGGGGTACATGCCTCAGAAATTCGGTCTCTACCAGGACCTCACCGTGGAAGAGAACATGGCGCTGTATGCGGATCTGAGAGGAGTCCCCGTGGCCGAAAGAAAGGCGCGATACCGGATACTTCTGCAGATGACCGATCTGAGTGCCTTTACCAAACGGCGGGCCGGGGCGCTTTCCGGCGGCATGAAACAGAAACTCGGGCTTGCCTGTGCTTTGATCAAGTCGCCGAAAATGCTGCTGCTGGACGAACCCACCGTGGGGGTCGACCCGGTCTCCCGGCGGGAACTGTGGAAGATCGTCTACGAGATGGTTGAAAAAGAAGGAATCGGGGTGCTGCTGTCCACCGCTTATCTGGACGAGGCCGAACGCTGCCAGCACGTGGTGGTGCTCCACGAGGGCGCCATGCTTGCCGAAGGCGCCCCGGCAACGTTTCGGGAGCAGGTGGCCGGACGGACCTTTCTGGTGGACCCGCCGTCCGGCGTCAAGCCGCGCGAAATCCAGATGCGGATCGCGGGGCAAGAACGGATCCTGGACGCCACCATCCGCTCCGGCCGAGTGCGGGTGGTGACCGCCGAGGCAGACAAAAGTCCCATCATCGACAGTCTTTCGGGGCCCTGGCACGCGGAAGTTGAAAATGCGCCCCCAACTTTCGAAGACGCCTTCATGGCCACGATCCCCCAGGCCCACCGGATCGATTTGTCGAAACCCGCTCAGACATCGACCTCCGCCGAGAAGCACGGGACCGGCGAAGTGGTGGTGCAAACCCGGGACCTTACAAAACGCTTCGGCGATTTTACGGCGGTCAAGGGGATCACCTTCGAGGTCCGGCGGGCGGAGATCTTCGGCCTGCTCGGGCCCAACGGCGCGGGCAAGAGCACCACCTTCCGGATGCTCTGCGGGCTGCTGCCGAACACCGCCGGCGAGATCAGCGTGGCCGGGCAGAACCTGCGCAGATCCCGGTCCCGCGCCCGGTCCAGGCTGGGCTACATGGCACAGCAGTTTTCCATGTATGGACAGATCAGCGTGGAAGAAAACTTGCGCTTTTACGGGCGGGCCTACGGTCTTTCCCGCAAGCGGCTGCAGAAGCGGCTCCAGTGGGCCTACGAAGAATTCGGACTTGATAGATGGCGCGACAAGGCGGCCGGACAACTGCCCGGCGGCTACAAGCAGCGCCTGGCCATGGCCGCCGCCCTGCTGCACGAACCGGAGATCCTCTTTTTAGACGAGCCCACCTCCGGGGTGGACCCTCTGGCCCGGCGCGAGTTCTGGCTCCGGATCAACGGGTTCGCCCAGCAGGGGGTGACCGTGGTCGTCACCACCCATTTCATGGAAGAATCCGAGTACTGCGACCGGATGCTGATCATGTCCATGGGAAAGACCCTTGCCATGGGGACTCCGGCCGAGATCCGGACCCTGGCGCGCACGGAGAAAAACCCGGCGCCGACCATCGACGACGCGTTCGTCGCCCTTGCAGAGGGCACCATCTCCGGAAACGATGCGACACCCGCCGCGGATTTGCAGGGAGACGACCCATGAACGGCAGCGCCTATTTCAGAATGCGTCTGCGGGGCATCCTGCGCAAGGAGGTGCTCCAGATCCTTCGCGACCCCAGCAGCATCCTGCTCGCCATCGTCATGCCGATGGTGATGCTTTTTCTCTTCGGCTACGGGGTCTCCCTGGACGCCGAAAACGTTCCCATCGCCGTCGTGACGGGCGACCGCGGCCCGGCGGCTCGGGAACTGGCGGCCCGGTTTTCCCTGTCGCGGTACTTTAAGTCCCATACCGCCACCTCCATGGCGGCAGCCGAAAAGACCATGACTGAAGGGACGGTCGAGGGGATCGTCCATCTTCAGCAGGGGTTTTCTTCAGACCTTGCCACCCGGCACCAAGCCAAGGTACAGGTGATCGTCAACGGCATCGACGCCAACCGGGCCCGGCTCGTTTTAGGCTATGCCGGCGGCGTGCTGGAAAAATGGGGCGCCGTCCGCCGGGCCCGGGGCGAGCCGGCGGCGGTGCCGGCGGTGGTCATCCGCCCGCGGATTTGGTTCAACGCGGCAGCCGACAGCCGCAACTTCCTGGTGCCCGGGCTCATCACCCTCATCATGACCTTGACCGGTGTTCTTCTGACCGCCCTGGTGGTGGCCCGGGAATGGGAGCGCGGTACCATGGAGGCGATCCTGGTCACCCCCATCCGCCGCCTGGATCTTCTCCTGGGCAAAGTGCTCCCCTATTACGTTCTGGGGATGATGGGCATGGTGCTGTCGGTGGTGGTCGGAATGCTTCTCTTCGGGGTGCCGTTTCGGGGCTCCTTTGCCGCCCTGTTCTTTCTGAGCTCCCTTTTCATGCTGGCGTCCATGGGATTGGGCCTGTTCGTCTCCGCGGCGATCCGCGCCCAGTTCGCAGCGGCCCAGATCTCGATTCTCGCTGGCTTTTTGCCGGCCCTGTTTCTCTCGGGCCTGCTCTTTGACCTGGGAAGCACGCCCCGGTTCATCCAAATCCTCAGCTACGTTGTGCCGGCGCGCTACTTCGTGGCCATCAGCCACACCCTGTTCATGGCGGGCGACGTCTGGTCCGTGCTGCTTCCCAATGCACTGGCTTTAGCCTTCATGGCGGTGCTTTTCATCGCCCTTGCCTACCGAAAGATCACCAAACGCCTGGAGGGATAATGCACGCCCTGCGCCGCATCGTCGCGTTGATGAAAAAGGAGTTCCTCATGATCCTGAAGGATCCCCGGAGCCGGTTCGTCATCATCGGACCGCCGCTGATTCAGTTTTTCGTCTTCGGGTATGCGGCGACCTACGATCTGAAAAACGTGAGCTACGCGGCCTTGGACGAATCGAAAACCGCCGAGTCCCGACAGCTTCTCTCCCGCCTCGACGGTTCGGAAAATTTCAACCGGGTCAAGACGCTCCTGTCCGACCGGGAGATCGACGACGTGATCGACCGCCAAAACGCCCGACTGGTGGTTCACATCGGCTCCGAATTCGCCCGCAGCATCCACAGCGGCCGGCCGGCCGCCGTGCAGGTGATCGTGGACGGCCGAAACTCCAACGTGGCCATGATCGCCCTGGGCTATATCAGCACCATCGTCGCAGAGTACAACGAGAAACTTGCCGCCGGCGGCCGGCTCGCCGGACGCGGACCGGGTCTTGTCCTGGTGAGCCGGGCCTGGTTCAACCGGAATCTGCAAAGCCGCTGGTTCATCGTCTCTGCCCTGGGCGGCATCATCAGCATGGTCGTTGTCATGATCCTGACCAGCCTCTCCGTGGCCCGGGAACGGGAGTTCGGCACCTTCGACCAGCTCCTGGTGGCCCCGTTTACCCCCGGTGAGATCCTCCTGGGAAAATCCCTGCCCGGCATGCTGTTCGGGCTGATGGACGCCTTGATCTTCTGCGCCGGTGCGGTCTACTGGTTCGGCGTCCCTTTCCGGGGCACGGTTTTCGCCCTGGTCACCGTTCTCGCCTGCTTCATCGTGGCAATCGTGGGCGTAGGCCTGCTGGTCTCTTCTCTGTCGGTTACCATGCAGCAGGCCCTTTTAGGCTCCTTTGTTTTCATGATGCCCGCGGTGGTTCTATCCGGCTTTGCCACCCCCATCGAAAACATGCCCCGGTGGCTGCAGCTGGCCACCCATGTAAATCCCATCCGCTACATCATCAAAGCCCTCAGGCAAGTATTTCTGGAAGGAGCCGATGTCTACATGCTCTGGCCCCAGATCTGGCCCCTCATCATCATGGCCGCCGTGATGCTGCCCGCAGCCGGGTGGCTTTTCCGGCATCGGACCCAGTAAAAGCCGCGCGTCTCGCTTCGGAGCTCACTCATGTGAAACTTCGGTCGGTATCCCATCAAATCCAAATCCCCCTAAATCCCCCTTTTCCAAAGGGGGACTTTGAGGCTTTCGCCTTTGAGCGTTGAAATGGACAACCTCCTACGTAGTATTTTCCATGCAAAATTTTAAAAATAATCCGCCGCCCCTTGCAATATGACAAAGTGGGTCTATCCTCTTTATAAAATGCTTTTTAAATCTCTCCTGCTGTGTGGTTCTTTTTCTCTCCGGCAAGGAAACAAGGGCAGTTGATCAAACAGTTCGATTGAATCGGAGTCCCTGCTCTTTTGCTGAATTTTCCCGCTTTTTGGGTTCGCTGTTGTGGATTCGGAAACCGGGCAAACAGGCAGCGATGGGGGGCCGCGATGAAATCGGAAGCCATAAAAAAATCAGCCTTCGTGCTGAAGAAAGAGAGTTGTCATGAAAATAAATCGCAACCAGGCATTCCGTTTTTGGGGAGCTCTTATCGTTGGCGCCATCCTGATCGGTTTTACGGCGTCTCCTGCAGTCTCGGGCGATTATGCCGCCCTCGATGGCGTGAATGGGGTCAAGGCGGTTTTTGATGTCAGCTCGGGATCCGCCGAAACGATCAACGTCGTTTTCTGGGCGGTCAAAAACGTTTACGAGGATCAAAGTGTGCGCTCGCTGGCCAACCCTCCGAAAGTCGCCGTCGTTTTTCACGGCCCGGCGGTCAAATTGATCTCCACGGACACGAAGGGTTTCAGCGATACGGAAAAAAAAGCGCTGGCCCGGTTTGCCGACACGATCCGTCAGATGAAAAAGAACGGCGTGACGTTTGAAGTCTGCATGTATGCGGCAAAGGTGCTGGGCGTGGATCCGGCCGCCATCCTTCCTGAAATCGATCAGGTCGGAAACGGCTTCATCTCGATCGTCGGCTACCAGGCGAAAGGATACTCCGTGGTCACCATCAACTGAAATGGTCACGAAGGGATCATTTTTCTGAAGCCTTCTTTCCAAGAATCCGAATAACCGGATTTTTATATTTCCCCAACGGGACCGCAACCCCGAATAAAAAAGGGCAGCCGTTACGGCTGCCTTTTTTTTATCGTTGATTGGCGCTGGAGGCGACTTGTCCAAGAATTCGGTATTCATGCTGCCCTCCCGATCAACGCTTAGCTGGAAATCTTGACAAATTGCAAGTTTGGTACCTGAAGCTGAGCCGAATCGGTGGAAGGCTCGAAACACCCGAACGATACGGGCCACAGGGAAACGTCGATGACTTCGAGGCAATCATGAAAAAATTCTTCTTCAGCCTGGGTCTACAATTTCAACAGCGCCTTCGTGGATTGGATCGGCAAGGACACCTCCTACAAAAGCGAGCGGGTCTTTGCGGTTCGATCTCCATGAATAGGAGGGACAAACTCGTTACATTTTACCGAATGAATTTATTTTATATTCATGGCTAATCGTCCTCCTCGTCGCAGCCTTCGTATTGTTTTCCGGTTATCTATGAAGCTCAATGAGGCTCGAGCCGGAGGCGGTGGAGGAACGCGCGCAGTCTAGTCCGCGTTGCCGGTAACGACCAAATCCCGGCCACGACGGAGCGTGGCCCTCCAAGCCCAAACCCATCGGCATCCGGCGGACCCTATCTGGAGGATTCCGGATAAGAACCTTACTCTGACAAGTGCTCTATGCCAGATACCCCAGCAGGAAAAGAGGAATTCGGCCCTTCTCCGGCACCGGGCTGTGGGTGAAGACAACCTTTCGGTCGACCGCGATGCCCTTGAACTGTTCCCGGCCCTTTCCCGGTCCACCGATCTCAATCGCCATTCGATGAGGCGTGCCTTCGATCAAATAGTCCGGCGTTTTAGTCCCGCGCGTGCTTTTCAGGTAATGAAACCCGATGCCGGCCTGCTTCATGGTATCCACGAAGAAATCCTCCCGCAGCCCGCCCACGGCATCTTCAAAATCCCTGTAAAGCAGCCGGATCGGCGGGGTCATGACGACCTTCGGTTCGCGAAGGACATTCGTCCCGGCCGGAAACACCTGGTGAAGGACAAAGGCTTTCTCAAGACATCCGACATACTGCTGCGCTTTGTACTTCGTGATGCCAACATTTCTCGACAAACTGGAATAGCTGATTCCGTCGATCCCCGACCGCCCCACGAACCGCATCAGGCGCCGGATGGTCTCCAGTTCATCGACCGCCAGCCGCAGCACGGAGGGGATATCCCGGGCGACGACCTTTTCGATGATATTTTTGAGAATAAGCAGCGGCTCGGGCTCTTCCATCGAAAAGGGCAGAATCCAGCCCCGCAGATAGTCATCGAAGAACCGACCCGCACGGAGGTGTTCCGGATCCCATTTCCCATCGACGATCTGCGAAATTTCCAGGCGTTGTCTTCCCGCTCGAGTGTATCCGCCGACAGATAGAACACATCGTCATGCTCGATTGCATACTGAAGGTATTTGTCGAGTTCGGTCTTCAAACAAGCAAATGCGGCAGGCAAAACGGCATTTTCAGCGGTGGTGCACACTGGCAAAGGGTTTCCGTGCAAATGGCCTTGTTCGGTCTGCTCTGGGGCCGCCTATCTTACGACATCAGCGATCCTGTCCAGGGGCACCGCCCCCGCCAAGTCACGCATTTCTTTTTCGCTGGCGGCATTCCCTGCCTCGATCACGACCATCGTCTTTTCTTCGACGAGGATATACAGGGACCCTTCCCGGTCGTTCTTGTCGAGTTTCAGCACGGCTTTGTTCCCGTATATGTCCAGGGATTTGATCAATTGTTTTTCGTTTTCCATCCGGAAACGGGTCATTGTCCTGAACTCACGGATCTGAGGGGCCGTATCACCGCTGACGATGGTCAAGAGGATCTCCCGGTCGCCGTCCTTCCCGTACTTTTGGCGAAGCGATGAAAAGGATTGGCCGTTCATATCTGCATTGACGCCTCTCGACTCGCCGGCACTGGCCATACCATCGATGCTGTCCGGCAAAACGGGAATCCATTCCCGGTAATCGACGGCATCCGCCGGTGTTGCCACAAGAAGAAAACAGATAAAGATGAGAGACCACTTGGATGTACTGCGCATACTCCCTCCTACTGTCCCAAAGGGGGCGGCAAAGAGTCTTCTTAGTCGAACAGCCCCTTGATGGCGTTTCGAACGCCCTTTTTGACCTCTTTCACAGTCGATTTACGGGTCTCTTCAGCGGCTGCCTCTGACGCTTCCTTGCCTACCTCTTTTGGGAGATCTGAAATATTCTTTTCATTTTCCGACTGGGCTTGCGTTTCTGCCTGCCCCGGCTTTCTCTGTCCGCCGGTCTTCGGGCTGCTCACGATATCGGCTGATTCGGCCCCGGCGGGCAAATCGAAATATTTCGCGCCGAGGTTTTTTTCGACAACAGAGGCAAGCACCAGATCCTGATTGTATCGGAGTATTCCTCCCTTGTCGGTTTCCTCGACATAATGAACAGCGGCGCCAATCGCTTGGGCGCCCTGCTGCCCTAAAGACGCAGAGAGCCGGGGAGGCAATGACATCAAAGCCGTCTTGATCCGCTCTATGTCTTGGTGACGGCAGAAAACTACTTCGTCCCGATCGACGGTGGCGCCGGAAGCATCTTGAACTTCAATTTTGATGAGTGTGCCGGTGTAGCCTGCAATTTCCTCCTTTTGGCCGGTATTTTTGAGAATCAGGCGAGCGTCTTCACCGCCTTCCGTTTGCCGATCGAAACGGGCCATGTTGGACGGTACCTTGTCCAGGTCTGTGACTTTCTGACCTCTGATCATGTATGCTTTCTGGCCATCGACCAGCAGGTGGCTCTCGGGCGCAAAATCGATGCGCACCCGATCTTTTCCGCCTACACAAAGTTTGAATGTTCTGCCGTCTTTCCATTTCCAGTTCGAAACCAGATCTGCTGCATAGGCCCCGATCGGCGCCACTGAAAGTGCCAGAAACAACATTAGAATATTGGAGATTTTTCCTTGATTCGACCGCATTTGAACCTCCTCCATCTGCACTACCCCTATTCGGCCTTTTCGCATCAAAAGATCGGCTTCATCGCCGAATGGAGAAAACGGAACGTTTTCTATGCTACGATTTCTGACTTTCTTTTAATTTTGCATTTACAATATAAGAAGAGCCCGGTGTATAAAAATCAGGGCAATCCTTTAGATTCATCTACAGGCAGGAAGTGGTAATAGGGCGTCGGCGATGACCCCGAGGAAGACCGCAATCTGCTTTTTTTGCTCTTCGTCCATGGCAGGGCTCCTTTCCTTTGTTCTTTCCAAATAAAAATGGCCCCGTCCAAAGAGGCCATTAAATCCAAAATCCGACCCGTCCCTTTCAACTCATTGTGAAAAATTCACGCTCTGCCTGCCGCCTCAATGTAGGACTCTAGACCTTGCATCCGAAAACTTCAAAAATAAGGCGGAAATCGAACGCCCGTAGTCTTTTTTCTCCTATATCGGCCATGCTCGGCTACAGCGGCCTAAAAGGCGCTATCCGGGGCGTGACATCCATGGCCGCATCATGTAAAATTCCGTCTGCAGAACACCACACCAATTTAAAGGATTCGCCATGCCTTTTACCGTCGACCCCTGCTATGAAGATCCGTTTTTCTTCGACCACGACGCCCTCCGAAAGATCGCCCCGGAAATTATCGTTGCCGAGGGTCTGCACGACTTCAGAGACAAGTGCGTGATGGAAATCGACCAGAGCCAGGATCGGCTCTGGGCCGAGGTGGAGGATGACCGCGAGACGTCGCCGTTGCGGGTGTCTATAGACCTCAACGATCAGGGCCGTCTCGTCTTCGATTGTGAATGCCGCGAGAGCCGTGACGGGGTGTGCCGCCACCAGATTGCGGCACTGTGTGCCTTCGCGGATCAAAAAGATGTAACGGAACAGCAGGTCGTCTCCGCCGCCGATGCCGCCGTCAAGGACCGGATCAAACGCGGCCGAACCGAAGTGCAGGTCAAGCATCTTACCGGTAAACCCTGGTTCGGCACATGGCAGGCCGAATCCAGCGGTTCGGCCACCCATTATTCTAAGACCTATCGGGTGACCATCCGCAGCCTCCGGGGCCGCGCCAACATATGCAGCTGCCCGGATTTTTTAAACAACCATCTCGGGACCTGCAAACATATCGAGGCGGTGCTGCACAAGCTGAAAAAACGCCGGGACTATGCCAGGATCCGGAAACAACCGGCGCCGGCATCCTACGTCTACCTGGCCTGGGACGTGGAAGATGCGCCCCGGCTCCAGGTCCGACGCGCCCCGGCCCTGGCCGATGACCTGGCCGCCATTTTGAACCGACTCTTCGATGCCTCGGGCCGGTTCAAGGGCCGCCTTCCCGACGATTTCTTCCGTTTTACCGAACTGGTGGCCGACCGGCCCGATATCGTTGTCGGCGAAGACGCCACAGAGTTCATCCGCCGGTTGGCGGCCGACGCCGCCCACAAGGTCCGGGCAGCGGAAATCCGTGATCAGATCGTCGCCACCCGTGGAAGGCTTCCCGGGATAAAGGCGAAACTGTACCCCTACCAGGTCGAGGGAACGGCCTTTCTGGCCGGCACCGGCCGGGCCCTGATGGCAGACGACATGGGACTGGGGAAAACCCTCCAGGCCATCTCCGCCGCCGCCTGGCTCCGGGCCCATGAAGGGGTCCGAAGGACGCTGATTATCTGTCCGGCATCGCTGAAGCAGCAGTGGTCCCGCGAGATCGCCCGGTTTACCGACCTTCAAAGCCAGATCGTCCAGGGGCCGCCGCCGGAGCGTGGTGTACAGTATAGGCGGGACGCGGATTTTTTCATCATCAACTACGAACTGGTCCTGCGCGACCGCAGTGTGATCATCGACACCCTAAAGCCGGACCTGGTCATCATGGACGAGGCCCAGCGGATCAAGAACTGGCGAACCAAGATTGCCTCGGCGGTGAAAACCATCCCCTGCCGGTACGCCTTCGTGCTCACCGGCACCCCGCTGGAAAACCGGTTGGAGGATCTTTACAGCCTCATGCAGGTGGTCGATTCCAAGGTGTTGGGGCCGCTGTGGCGCTACATGGTCGATTTTCATGTCACCGACGCCAGGGGCAAGGTTCTGGGATACCGCAATCTCTCCCTGCTTCGTCGCCGCCTGGCGCCGGTCATGCTGCGCCGGGACCGCCGCCTGGTCAGCGACCAGCTCCCCGAGCGCATCAACCAGCGCATCGATGTTGCCATGACAGCCAAGCAGGTCGAGCTTCACGATGCGGCTATGTCCGCCGCCGGAAAACTGGCATCCATCGCCAAACGGCGCCCCCTGACCCCTGTGGAGCAAAACCGGCTCATGGCCGCCCTGCAGCAGGCACGGATGGCCTGCAACGCCGCCGGCTTGGTGGACAAGGAAACCAAGGGCGCCCCGAAACTCGATGAACTGGCCGTCCTTTTAGAGGAACTCTGCGTCCAGTCCGGCTTGAAGGCTGTGGTCTTTTCCCAATGGGAGCGGATGACCCGTATGGTCGCCGACCTGCTGGAGCGGATGAACCTGGGATATGTGCGCCTTCATGGCGGCGTGCCCACGGCCCGGCGCGGCGAATTGATGGACCGGTTCCGGGACGATGATACAGTGCAGGTGTTTATCTCCACCGATGCCGGCGGCGTGGGGCTCAACCTCCAGAGCGGCTCGGTGGTGATCAACCTGGACGTTCCCTGGAACCCGGCGGTGTTGGAGCAGCGAAACGCACGGGTGCACCGCCTCGGCCAGTCGCGCCGGGTGCAGATTATCACCATGGTGGCAGCCGGTGCCTATGAAGAGCAGGTGCTGGGGCTGGTGAACACCAAGCGGGATCTTTTCGACAACGTTGTCGGCGAAGATGCCACGGAAGATGTGGTGGGCGTCTCCAAAAAAGTTCTGGACACCCTCATCGAGGATTTGGTTGGAGAGCAACCCGCTGCCCAGGATAAGGCGGCTGCGGAGGCGGCCGAGACCGGGGAAGAAAAACCCGCCGACGGCAAAACGGCGCCGGCTACTTTCGGCGATCCTGTTTTGGATGCGGCCATCGCCCGGTGCATTGAGGAGTTGCAGCAGGCCTTCGGATCGCGAATCGACCGCATCTTTGCCTCCGAAGGCGGCTTGTTCGTGGTGTTGGACCAGGTCGATGCGGCAGCGGATGCGGTGGCCGAGGGGCTTTCTGATAAAATCCCCGTGGCGCTCATCGATCCTTTGGCCCTCAAGGGGCTTCAACGGCTGGGCGCCGCCTCCCCACTGGCCGGTGCCCGTCCCTGGTACGATGCAGCCGACGAAAGAACCCAAAACGGTATGTCGCGGATGCGGCGGCTGGCCGCTGAAAAGCTCAAAGCCGCAAAAGTCCTGCTGGATCAGGACATGGCCGGAAGCGCCCTGGACTTGGCCGTGGCCGCCTTGCTGACGACCGCGTCCGATCTGGCGGGAAAAGACACACCGGTGCCGTCCCAGGAAGCCGGAGTGTGGCTTTTCAGCGAGGCGCTTCCCGCCGGTGTGCTCGATCCGCAGGATGCGTCCCTGATCATGAAAGGCATCAGCCTGGCCCAGGGCAAGGCAGTGCCTGAAAGCCTTGTCGCCGAGTTGCTCGACGATGCGGACCGGTTCGTCTCCGGTTGATATGCGGTCGCCCGAGTTTGCCCCTTCATTGACAGCATTGCTTTCACGATCGATATCTTCTTTCGGCTCGAGCGTGGCAATCACGATTCGGACCATTCCCTAAAGACCATCATTGCCGGCATCGAGCCAGGCATCGAAAAGTGTTCCGATCATGGTTTACCGTCCTTTCAATCAGCCCTGGACATCGATGCCCAGGTCGCAGCCCAGATGCTCGTCCGGATTGGCGCATTCGAAATTGCGGGAGCGGGTATCAACGTGCCCTTCATTGTCATCCTGAAAGTAATCCTGAACCGTATTTTCGTTCTCGCCCATGGTGTCACCTCTCGTGTTGAGTGTCGTTGTCGATTCCGTCTTGCGTTCTTTCTTAGGCAAAAGATAAGGTCCCGGGGCTCAGCGGCAATGGGAAAGGTATGCCTGTAGGATGATAGGTAGAAACTATCAGCTTTTTATCCGTTCGAGCAGGCGCGCCGGAGTGAGAATGGGAATGCTTTGAAATGTTGCAAGTTTCAGAAGGTGTCTGTCGCCGGATATGAGAGCGTCGGCGTCTGCGGCGACCGCGCAATAAAGGCATTTGTCATTTGAAGGGTCTTCCCAGATAATCGAAGAGTCAATCATGAGCCCTACTTGCAGTATGGTGGCTTGGAGTCGTATGAAATTTCAAAAGTGAAAAAGGGAGGCCGTTTTCGGCCGCCCTTTTTCGCTTTTTGGTGCCGGAGGTGAGAATCGAACTCACACGGAGTTGCCCCCGCGGGATTTTGAGCCCTGCATTTCGAAAATTCAAATATACTGCATTTTCAATATCTTGAATTCACATGGCTTTGTAAAGCCATGTTCGGTTCCATTTGGAAAAACGTTGAAAAATTTGACCTTGACGGGCACATTTCCAACGACGCTTGCCGGGGTTCTCAAAAGTTCACCCCTCCTACGCGGCTCTCGAAGCATTTCGAGGTGCGGGAGCGCCATGGAGCAGACCATTGGTATTCAGGTCTTCGTCGATATCCGGCCAATGCATCCCGGTCAATATGGACATGCGGCGGCTCTCCTATATCGTGGCTTACGAAATAGAATCGTGACGGCCGATTGGGGAACCTGTCTCAAGATCCAGGCGGGCGAATTCGGGCAGTAGACTGAGAATGTCGGGTTTCACAAGTTCAGCCCAACCTACGCGCTGCGCGACCTAAAGAAGCTCTATATGGCCGATTCTCTCGGCCTTGCGGAAATAGCGATAGTCATCGGTAATAAATACCGCATCGGCCGTGGTAACAGCCACGGCATGGTAGAGAGTGTCAAAAAGATGATGGTTGAGTTCAGCAGCCAGTTCAGATGCTTTTATGTACAATTCCAGGGTGTCACATACATCGAAATTCATTTCGTACAAATCGACGATATCGTCGATCACCGTTTCGGGACTTAACCGTGTAAGGACGCCGGATACTTCAGCCAACCAATGGGGTGGTTGGTGAACCGTAAATTCGGAAGCCCTTACACGCTGCAGAATCGAAAACGCCTTGTCGGTTTTTTGTTCTTCAATTTGATCGGGAAGAACCCATTTCACGATGACGCTGGCATCCACAACCAACTTTTTCATGAACGCAACTCTTTACGGGCTTCACGAATCTCTTTACTGGTCACGGGCTTTTTTTTAGCCCGGCGTTCCAGCAAGCGGTCGATTGCCTGTACTCTTCTTTGCCGGATTCTCTCTTCTTCGACAGCGTGCATCATGAGATCAGCAATTACGGCGCTTTTGTTTCGGCCTGCAAAAACGCTGTTGAATACGGCTTTGACCTCATCCGGTACACTGAAATTGACGGTTGCCATGAGAAACTCCGTTCTTTGTTGAAATTTTCAACAAAAATAGCCTATGGTTCGATCAATGTCAAGTGCCGGAATTCAGAACGGGCTTCAAGTCTGTTGAACCTCGCCCGTAGTGTCGATAACCGTATGGGCAAGTCGCTCGTCCTGTTTGGCTTCATTGTCGACACCGGCTTCGGATATATGCGAAAAGACGGCGTGGCGGTGATTCCTGTCGGGACCCTGGGGCCATAAACCAATTCTCCGCCGAGCCTGCTGGGTGTCATGCCGCGGCATAAGTCTCCCTGTCTTCCTCCAGGGCCGGCTTGATTACCAAGGAAGGATTGGACCGATAAGCAGCTACGTCTTTCTCGGTGACAACAATCCCATTCTGATCCATGATTTCTTCGCCTGGCAAACAACATATTATTAATAGCCTCGTATCTCTCGCTCCCACCGGCTCGGATCTGATATTTCCTCAAATAACCTCGCATCCGGATACTTCAAGAACAGGGCGGTAATCGAACGCCCGTAGTCTTTTTTCACCGGTATCGGCCGGATGGTGATTTCAAGTTCCTTGTCCAGGTACGCATCCGGGATTTCGATGCAATTTCGGATGCTTTTTCCGTTTTTCACAACTTTGATCGTTTCCATGATGTCCTCTCCGG
>JAIPEL010000012.1 GCA_021737185.1 Desulfobacterales bacterium
CCGGGCGAAGCGAAGCGGAGACCCGGGATCCAGTAAAAAAGAATGGATTCCCCCGGATCGGAGTCCGGGGCAGGCTTGTCAAGCCCGGAATGACGGACCCGGGAGCATGAAGTTTCATACGAGCGCCGCCTCTGGCCGGTCGCGCCGGCCAGTTTGATCAAGAATGAAACTATGCCATTTTGGCCTAGTTTCACATAAGATTCCAGATTCACCGGAAGGAATTTTATGGGAATCTTTTGGCTGCAGCCGCCCGGCGACTAAGTACATATGGGCGTAATTATGGTGACGATTGTTTCACCGCCGAGGGGCCGATGCCGCAGAGGATGCACAGAGAAGATCGTGAAGGTTTTCTCTGCGTCCCCTGCGTCTTGTATATTGAGTTTTTTTGATCTGAAATACGTCACCGAAATTATGCCATCGTGCACTAAGCCGTCTTCGGGCATCCGACAAAGGAGGTCGATCATGACGATTCGAATCGTGCGTCTGGGCACCGGCAGGGTTTCCGGGGAAGGGCTGCGGATCGGGACGGTGCGGCGTCCGCCGCGCGGAGTGCCGAAGAGCGAATTTTCCTCCCAGAACTGGTACGACGTCTGGCTCCCGAATGTTGCACCCAGCGCCGAACTCATGAAACTGGGGCGGGCTGCCGAATCCGAGAAAGACTGGGCCGCATTTGTCAAAAAATACCGGGCGGAGATGGCCGAGCCGGAAAAGAGCCGGGTCCTGGATCTGCTCGCCGCCCTGTCTCACCAGACAAACTTTTCCGTGGGCTGCTACTGCGAAAACGAAGCGCGCTGCCACCGGTCCGTCCTGCGCGAGCTGCTGGAAAAAAGAGGCGCGAAGATTGAGTGATTGAAAATTTTGGCCGGCGGGCCTGTGATCCTAATCCTGTGACAGGCAGAAGGTTCCGGGAATCGGACGCCTGCCTAGTCGGCGGTGACCCCGTAGAGGTTTCCCGGCGGGGGGGTTCCCCGTTTTTCCAGGGAGATACGGCATTCTGAGTAATGGGGGCGGTCTTTTCGGTTGCAGCTCACCAACGTCTGGATCACCTCCCAGCCGACTTTTCCCTCCTCTCCCATCTGGGTGAGCTGCTCCAGGGCGGTACGGGTGTCGAAGGCAACCCTCCGGTAGGGCCGCGCAGCAATGAGGGCATCGAAGATGTCGGAAACCGCGACGATTTCAACCATCCGATCGTTCAGTGTTTTACCGGTGGGATATCCGGAACCGTCTGCCCGCTCATGATGGTCCCTGGCCGCCACCGCCGCAGGATTGTGCCGGCTTCCGGTGTAATAGGTCAACAGCACGTAGCCGGCCAGGGCATGATGCTCGAGCTGCCGGCGCTCATGCTGGGTCAGCGCGTCTACTTTTTGCAGGATCGGCAGAGGAACGCACAGTTTCCCAAAATCATGGGTCGGTGCTCCGAGGGCCTCCTGAATCGCTTTTTCCGGATCTTTTTCCAACAGGTGAGCCAAGAGCATCGAGAGGGCAAATACCGTCAAGGTGTGCTGATAGGTGTAGAAATCGTTTGCCTTGAAATAGTCCAAAAAGTCGATCAGCGAATCGGACAGCCGCAGGCGGGCCATTTGCTGGAACAAGAACTCGAGTTGATCCGAATGGGAAAAGACGACATCGTAGGGAGGCTGACGGCAGAATTGTCTGATATCTTCTGCAACCCCGCCATGGGCCAGCATGGAAACAGAAGAGGTCTTGGCGGCGTGACCGGCGGATGCAATTTCCTCGATCAGCGCTGAGGTGAGTGGGGTTTGCGCCGGTAGGAGCTGTTCGTTTTCCAGCGCAAACACCGGATACGCGGCGACGAGGTTTCTCATAACGGCCCCCCGGGCTTCCAAGTTTGCGCAAATGCCAAAAGGCGGCGATGACGGTCTGCCGCTTCTCGGAGATTGGGGCGTCAGCGGTATGAATATAACCGAAGTGCCCGATATTAGATGAATTGTCAACAACATTTCAACATGACGATTCGAATCGTGCGTCTTGGTAACGACAGGCTTTCCGGGGAACAACTGCGGATCGGGACGGTGCGGCGCCCGCCGCGGGGGTGCCCAAACGCGAATTTTCCTCGCAGAACTGGTACGACATCTGGCTTCCGGATGTCGCGCCCAGCGTCGAACTCATGAAACTTTCGACAGACTCGACAATCTCACCGCTGACAAGCTCACCCCCTTGAGTCCCGCCGAGGCGGGATCGAAGGGGGATCCAAAAAATTCTGAATTCCCCGGATCTCCGACCTCGGACCCCCGACATCCCTTTTTCATTCCTGCGCCGCCTGCCGAAGGGCCGCAAACAGCTTTTCAGAAAGCGGCCCGACCGTGCCGTCTCCCACGGGGTTGCCGTCGATGGTGACCACGGGCAACACCTCGGTGGTGGTCCCGCTCAAAAAGGCCTCGTTCAGAGCCAGAGGCCTTCACAACCCTCTTTGTTATATTGCTTCCCGCAATAGAAGACCCACGTCCCGGCAAGCCGATAAAAAAACTTGACAACCAAAAATCAACCATATAGAAAATGAATCCATAATTGGATCTAATTTTGGATCCAAAAAATTTGGGAAAAATGAAGGGGGCTTCTCTCCATTTTTTGGGAATTTTAGTCAAGTCGATCCCTCTGGTTCCGTATCTGGACCGTCCGGATCGCGGTTACGCTTGGATCAAAAGAATTTAAAACAAGGAGGAAACATGAAGAACAAGTCTGTCATGATGTCGATCCTGCTATCGATTTTTGCCTTCTTACTCATGAGTGGTCTGAGCTTCGCAAAGGTATCCGAGCCATTACAGTTCAACCCAGACAAGGCAGCACTCCTAATTTTACATTATCAGAATGATATCGTGCATCCTGACGGAAAAATCGCTGGTTCATACGCCCAGCGAATCGCCGATGCCGGCAACATTGAGAATACCAGGGCGGTTCTCGATGCCTGCCGAGCAAAAGGAATTCCTGTGATCCACGTGAGGTTCGCCCTCAGGCAAGGCGCTCCGGAAGTTTCATCAAAACCGGGGCCGCTGTTTTCGGCCTTTACCAAAGCGGGCGTTCTTGTCGACGGCACGTGGGGTGCCGAGATTATCGATGAATTAAAGCCTGTTGGAAACGAGCCGGTGGTCAGCCACGCATCGAAAAACGGTTTCTACGGAACTGACTTGGATCTCATCCTTCATGCTAAGGGGGTAACTGATGTCATGATCGCCGGTATCGCTACTGCCCGATATGTGGTGTTGGCGACGACCCTTTCTGCAAGCGACCGTCAATATTACCCGATTGTCCTGAAAGACTGCTGCAACGATGCCACAGATGACTTGCACGACTGGGTCATCGACAATGTGCTCAGCTACATCGCCATAATTTCGGACTCCTTTGAGATCACGGGAAAAATCAATGCATCTAAGTAAGGTTGCTCCGGGAACAAGGGCATAAAGATCATGAGCAAAGACAATATCCTGAGAGAAAGTGATGTCGTCGTCATTGGTTCGGGCATCATCGGAATGAGCATCGCCAGGGAACTGGCAAGATACCAAGTGGACGTCACCGTCATCGAAAAGGAAGCCGATGTCGCAATGGGGATCAGCAAGACGGCCGGTTCTCTGATCTATATGGGATTGTTTCAGGCGCTATCGCTGGTGATCAAAGACCTGGGCAAGGGGATGGATCTGGAGGCGGAGACCAAGACCGAGCGGATGAAGATGCTGTGGGGCGGCTTCCGTGATTTTGACCGAATCGCCCACGACCTCGACATTGCGCACAAGCACGTGGGACTGCTCATCATCGCAAGAAACAGCGACGAAGTGGAAAAACTCCGGCGCTTAGAACGCCTCGCGCAATTCGTCCCCGGAGGAACCGTCAAAAAAGTTTCCCGAGACGAGCTTTTCCAGATGGAGCCGAACATCACCCCCGATGCGGTCGAGGGACTTTACGATTCCACCGGGACGGTCTCGATGTTCGGTCCCGAATACGTTATCGCTGTATATGAAAATGCACGGGAAAACGGAGCGCACGTCCTTTTTAACACCGAATGTGTGGGGATCGAAAAGAAAGGCGAGAATCACTTTGTAAAAACCTCCAAGGGCACGATCAAGGCACGCCGCGTGATCAATTGTGCGGGAAAATATGCGGACAGGATCGCCGACATGGCCGACGCCAGAAGCGGATGGAACCTGGTTTTCTATCGAAGCCAGGCTCTGATACTCGACAAAAAGGTTAAGGGGACCATCAGCCATATCGTCGGAATCCCGCCTGATGCTGGGAAAATCGACTTCCTCTATCCAATGGAAGAGGGGAATATTCACGTCTATGGCGGCAATTACGACCTGATCGAAGACAGAGAGTTTACGGAAACGACCAGAGAAAACTTCGATGATGCAATTTCGAGGATGAAAAAACTGGTGCCGTGTCTGTCGGAAAAGCACATTATTACATCCTATGTTGGAGTCCGTACCTTTAACGACAAGGAGTTTGAAGAAAATCTGATCGAGTACGCGCCAGGGGATCCGAACTTCATCAATGTTCTTGTCAGGATGCCGGGATTTACCCCTGCTCCGAGGGTTGCCCGGAAGGTCGTTGACATGGTCAAGCAATCGGGGATGGCGCTTTCCGAAAAAGAACACTTCAACCCAAAGCGCCAATCGATCCCCCGGTTTCGTTATCTTACCGATGCCGAAAAAGAGCGCCTGATCAAAGAAGATGACCGATATGGAAGCGTCGTCTGCCGCTGCGAGACGGTGACCGAGGGGGAGATCGTCGAGGCGGTCCGGAGAGGGGCGACCACCTTGCAGGGAATCATGTTCAGGACTCGCTCGGGAATGGGACGCTGCCAGAGAAACTGGTGTGGTCCGAAAATCATGGAGATCATGGCTAGGGAGCTTGGAAAGACCAAGGGAAGCATCACGTATAAAGGCAATGGTTTTACGCTGGCAACCGATTAAGTTTGGAAAGGAGGAGAAATGAAGGGAAAATACGCGTGGTTTATGTGCTGCCTTTCGGCCGTTGTCCTGATGGCCGGCCTTTTTGTCGGGAATCCGGCCGAGGCCAAGACATTGAAGTATTCGAGCCCTTATGGTGAAACCAACCCCATGACAAGCTCAATGCAGTGGTTTGGAAAGGAGTTGGAGGCGCGGACACAAGGCAAGTACAAGGCAAAGTTTTATTTCTCAGGCGCTATGGGAAAGGCCCCGGACATGCCGGACATGTGCAAGAGCGGTGCGGTCGACTTCATCTTTACCGGAATGGGGTATACACCGCATATTTTCAAGCTAAACCGAGGATTTGAGCTGCTGTATATCACGGAGAATCCCCATGCCAACGGCGCTGCCCTGTGGCAGCTCTACCATGAATACGAGCCAATCCGAAAAGAATGGGAAAATGCCGGCCTGATGATGGTATTCCCTGCCGGGATTGATATTATGGCTTGCCAGAGCCGGACAGCGGTCCAGGGTGTCGAGGACATCAAGGGGAAAAAATTTCGAAGTTACGCAGGCGTGGCCGAAATGATCAAACTATGGGGAGGCAATCCGATCGCCCTGTCTTACGCCGAAATTTACGATGCCCTCAACCGGGGAGTACTCGACGGCGCCTTTGGGATTCCTTCCCTGAACGTGTACGCCTCAAGGTTCTGGGAAGTAGCGCCGTATGTTTTCAACACCGGTGCGGGAATTTATGCTGTCACCTATTTTGCGATGTCGAAAAGGACTTACGATAGCTTTCCCAATGATGTGAAAAAGATCGTTGAAGATTTGCGAAGGGAAGGTATGGCAAGACATCGTGAATGGATGGAAACCACGGAAAAAGAGGTGTTCGAGAAGCTGAATAAGGAAAATTTGGTGAAAATCATCAACTGGTCTTCGAAAGAAAAGGCCAGGGCAAAAAAGATTGCTGTCCCTGCGATCTGGCAAGCGTGGCTGGACGAGATGGAAAAGGAAAACCTGCCGGGCGAAGAATTCTTAGGCAAATACAGGTCCCTTGTGGATAAATACGAAAAGCAATATCCATATGAAAATCCGTATGGTGATTAGGCAATCGCGCCCTATTCGTTCTATTGAGAGATAGACCTTTCTTAAAGAATTATATGGATAGCCGCAGTCCCGACGTTCTGTCGGGGCTGCGGTGGGCGGCAGCCGGAGCAGACCATAAAAGACAGGTCCGGCCGAAGGATGGAGAGACCTCCGAAATGGCAGCATCGGTCAAGAACAAAAAATGGTGGCTTAGCCGGATGGTGGAAACACTGTATCTCGCTTCACGCGCCGTGATCATCGGATGCCTTGCAATTATTGTTTTTCTGGTCGTCGTGGACGTTACAGGGCGAAGCCTTTTCGGGTCTGGGTTGCCGGGAACCGTGGAGATCAACGAATATCTTCTTATAATCATAGGATTTTTGGGGATTTTTCAGACCGACCATGAAAAGGGTCACGTTTCGGTCGATCTCCTGTTTAACAAACTTTCCCCGGCTACCCAAACAGTGCTCAGCCGCCTTAACCACAGCATGATTTTCCTGTTCAGCCTACTGTTTATGGGGGCAGGAGCAGAACGGTTCTGGTCCGCCTTTCAATGCGGGGAGACCAATTGGTTCGGCTCCTATGTGATGCCGGTATGGTTTGTGCGGCTGGTAGTCCCCCTCGGCTGTTTCGCTCTCTGCCTGCAAAGCCTGATCAACCTCCGTTATCCGGAAGTTGTGGCCGAAAAGACCAAAGCCAAAAAAAAATCAACAAAACGGTCCTGACAAATAAATCCGAGCTTCTCTACAAGGGGAAGTTTTTTTTAACGAGATCTCAAATGGTTCAACAGTCGGAGTGAAAGAAGATATTCTATGAGCCCCGTCGAAATTGGCCTGCTAGGGTTGGCCGGACTCTTGTTGCTGCTTTTTATGCGCGTGCCGATCGCATTTTCCCTATGCATTGCCGGAGTTGCAGGTATTTTTGGGCTGGAGGGATGGAGCATCGGGATCTTTAGTTTGGGCAACTATCCATTTGCCTTTTTAAAAAGCTGGCTCATGGTAGCCGTCCCCTTGTTTATTCTGATGGGTTATCTGGCCTCCTCGGCGGGAATCACGACCCACGCCTTTACCATCGCCTATAGGTGGCTTGGGCAACTCCCGGGTGGTCTGGCAATGGCAAGCATTGCGGCCAGCGGGGCCTTTGCAGCGACCTCGGGGTCCAGTGTGGCAACCGCCGGTATGATGGGGGCCGTTGCCATTCCGGAGATGCAAAAGTATGGATATGATAGGAGGCTTTCATCCGCAGCCGTCGCCGCAGGTGGGTTGCTCGGCATTTTGATTCCGCCTAGCATCGTTCTGGTGATTTACGGCTTCATTACAAAGACTTCTGTGGCCAAATTGCTTCTGGCGGGAATTTTCCCGGGCATTTTGACGGCGCTGGTCTATTTCGCCGGAATATACATCATGGTAAAAATAAACCCCTCGCTGGCGCCGAAGGCGCTAAAATTCACCTGGAAGGAGCGGCTGGAATCGCTTCCGAAGATGTGGGGTGTTTTGTTATTATTTCTGGCCGTCGTCATTGGCATCTATGCTGGCATTTTCACCCCCACCGAGGCGGCGGCGGTGGGGACTTTTATCGCTCTTGTGATGAGTTCATGCAAAAATTTTAAAAAACCGGCGGTTATTTCCAAGGCGTTTATTGATACCGGCCGGACCACAGGTATGATTCTGGCCATATGTGTGGGAGCGACGCTATTTACACAGTTTATCACGCTGACTGGGCTTCCCGATATCGTGGCCGAGGCCGTCGTGGCCATACAGGTTGCACCGGTCTGGATTATGGTTGCAATGTTGCTCATCTATTTGCCGCTGGGGCTATTTTTGGACACAATCTCTATGCTTTTGATCACTGTTCCGATTTTTTTTCCGATTTTACTGAGTATCGAGGCTGACCCAATTGTTTTTGGGATATTGGTGGTCAAGATGGAGGAAATTTCACTGATTACTCCTCCGGTGGGATTGAACGTTTACGTGATCAAGGGTGTCGCTCCCGATATTCCCCTCAATGATATCTTCATCGGGGTATTACCTTTTTTGCTGATGGAATTCATCGTGATGGCCATTCTCATATTATTTCCACAGATCATCCTGTTTTTGCCAAATTCTATGGTCGCCTATTGAGTTGGAAATTACATCAGAAAAAGGAGCAAAGAAAGATTTGGGTGAAAATCGAGTAATTTTTGCAGACGTCGCGGTGATAGGCGGTGGTCCGGCAGGGTTATCAGCCTGCCTGGAGCTGGCTAAATCCTCTGGGGTGAAGGTGGTGCTGTTTGAAAGCGAGCCCGAATTGGGCGGCATGCCCCGTAGTTGTCATGTATTTTTTGGTATGAGGGACATGAAAAAAATTTACACCGGTCCAGCCTACGCCAGAAAACTTGGCCGGTTAATTAGTAATACGGGCATAGATGTTCATACCCAGTCCACCGTTACGCAGATCCTTCCCGGCGGGGAAAGGGGAATGCATTCTATCAAGGCAGTGACGAGAGACGGGGTGGTCTGCTGTGAATGCAATTACATTTTACTGGCCACCGGCTGTTTCGAACGATCAAGAGAGGCGCGCCGAATACCGGGATCTCGGCCGGCCGGTATCTTTACCACAGGGTCTCTTCAACAACTTGTCAATCTTCAGAACGTCAAACCCGGCCGTGAAGCCCTGATCGTCGGCAGCGAACATGTTGCCTTATCGGCGGCATTGACGCTGAAGCGGGCGGGGGCGAAAATCGTCGGTCTTGTTTCAGATGGCCCGGAGCTGCATACCTATCCTCTTGCCGCAAAAGCGATGAGCACCGTTTTGGGATTTCCCATTTTTCAGGGCGCGGCTGTTGCCACGATCTTCGGGAAAAGGCGCGTTGAAGGCGTTTGTCTATCGCGGGTCAACAATCAGAAGCAATTTGCGGTCGAATGCGACACGGTTGTTTTCACCGGAAAATTTCGCCCGGACGCCGCATTGATTTATCAGACAGATATACGGGAAGATCCGGCGAGCATGGGACCTTCGGTCGATATGGATCTGGAGTCCAGTAAAAGAGGAATCTATGCCGCCGGAAATGTGCTCCGGGGGGCGGATATGCATGATATCTGCGCCCTGGAAGGGAGGGTCGCGGCGCGGAGTATTTTAAGGCGCCTGGAAAATACACGCGGCAGAGATGAAGCTCCAGTTTCAATTCATGCCCTTGACCCGATACGCTACGTCGTTCCACAAACCCTGTTTCCGGGCCGGATCGGAAGCTGGAAACACTCCTTGTTCCGGCCGTCAATTTCCGTTCAGGTCCGGAGTACATTCAGGAAATCAGTGCTTGAAGCGTGGTCAGGAGATGAAAGAATTTGGGTGCGCAGGTACGCACGCCTTATCGCAAACACCCGGATCCCGCTTCCAATCGAAAAAATGAACTGGGGTAAAGTTGATCCGTCAAAGGGAATCGTTCTGAAACTTTCGACTTTTAAAAATGCGAGGCGATAGCCGATGGCTACCAACAATACAAGGCCGACTATCCTCACTGAGGACAAGCCTGGACACGCTTACACCGCCATTAAAGACCTGCTTTTCAGGCGGGTGCTCAACCCTGGGCAAAAGTTGCTTTACCGGGATCTTTGTGAGCTTGTTGGCCTGAGCAAAACTCCCATAATCAACGCATTGAACCGGTTGGTATACGAAGGGTTCGTTTTATATGAGCCCAACAGGGGATACCGGATTGCACCGGTGGATGAGAAGTCGATCTCTCATCTGTGGGAAATACGGCTGGAGCTCGAGTGCATCAATGTTCGAAATGCGATCAAGAATTTTAGCAGAAAAAATTATGCAACATTGCAGAAAAAGTTAAAGCTCATGGATGAATACAATCCGGAGTTTACCGATAGAAAAAAGCTGGAACTGGATATGGATATGCACATGGAAATTGCCAGGATGGGCGGAAACAAGTTTTCCGGGAGGTTTTTAAAAACTGTTCTGGAACATATCCATTTCATGCATCGGCTCGAAAGGGGGGTGGACAGAAGAAAAGAGCAGATCACCCACGAGCACGACAAGATAATCGAAAGCATTGGAAATCGCGACGACGCCATGGCCGAAAAATATATGAGGACGCACATTGAAGCACTTCACCATCTCATGCTTGATCATCTGCAGGAGTTGAAGCAGACGGAAGGAAATTTCTGGAGTTAATCAAATTGGTTTTTCTGTGGAGGATGCAATGGGAAAAGAGTTAAATGAGGAACAGATTTCCTATGCGGAAGAGATTGTTAATAAGGCCCGTAGCGCAATGGCTGCAATCGCAGATTATGGCCAGGAGAAGGTCGACAGACTTTGCCAAGCAGTTGGATGGGCGGTTTCCAACGAGAAAACCTTTACCCGATTGGCCAGGATGGGCGTCGAAGAAAGCGGCATCGGCGACATTGAAGGGCGGCCGGCCAAGCGCTTTAAGGTGCACGGTGTGCTCAGGGATTGTTTGCGGCAAAAAAGCGTCGGCATAGTTGAAGAGATACCGGAAAGGGGAATTGTTAAGTACGCGAAACCGGCGGGAGTGATCGTTTCTCTGGTACCGACGACAAATCCAGCTATGACGCCGGCGACAACCGCGGTGTTTGCAACCAAGGCAAAGGATGCTGTGATTTTCTGTCCTCATCCCAGAGCCCTCAAAACGATACGGGAAACGGTGGAAGTTCTGCGTCGGGTGTTGGAAGATCAAGGCGTCCCTAGTGATCTTTTCCAGTGTGTCAATCGGCCGAGCTTCCCTCTTACAAACGAACTGATGGCCCGTTGCGATTTGGTCATGGCAACTGGAGGGGCAGCAATGGTTAAGGCGGCATACAGTTCCGGCACACCTGCGTTCGGGGTAGGGGCCGGGAATGCGACCATCATTATCGATGAGACCGCCGACATAGATGTGGCTGCAAATTATGTCAAGCTGAGCAAGATGAACGACAATGGATCGGGATGTTCTGCAGATGGAAACGTTTTGGTAGCGGCTGCGATATATGACGACTTTCTCAAGGCACTTCAAAATGAGGGTGGATATCTTGTCACCGACGAGGAGAAAAAACGGCTGGCAGCGGCAATGTGGAATGAAAAGGGCGTTCGAACGATCGACACCGTCGCCTGCCCAGCGGTGAAAATCGCCGAAAAGGGAGACATCTCTCTGCCTTCTGACAGGCTGTTTTTGATTGTCAGACAGGAGGACATCGGACCGGAGCACCCTTTCTCCGGGGAGAAACTTTCTCCGGTACTCGCGGTGTATAAATTTCCCAATTTCGAGAATGCACTAGAAAAGATGCAGAAAATCTTTCAGGTTGGAGGCCGTGGACATTCGTGCAGCATTTATTCGCATAACGATGCACATATCGACCGGCTGGCCTCGACCGCTCCTGTGAGCCGTATTATGGTTCGTCAGCCTACCTCTCTGGCCAACTCCGGGTCATTTACCAACGGAATGCCGATGACTGCAAGCCTGGGGTGCGGCTTTTGGGGAAACAACGTCACCAATGAAAATATCCACCTAAAGCACTATCTGAATTACACTTGGGTGAGCCGGCCCATCCCCGAGGACCGGCCCGCGGAGACGGAGCTGTTTGGAGAATTTTACGGATCTAAAGTCTATTGAGCGCCTGCCTGAACGTGCCGGCACCAAAACAGGGGAACGGAAAATGGAAGCTGCCCGCAAGGTGATCATCCGGGAAGTGGCCCTCAGAGACGGGTTGCAATCGGAAAAGGCGTTTGTCTCCACCGGCGAAAAGATCGAGGTGATCGAAGCCCTGTTGGAGGCCGGCGTGGAATACATGGAAACGACTTCCTTTGTCAGTCCCAAAGCGATTCCGCAGCTTCAGGATGCCGCAGACTTGATGGGGCGGGTACCGAGGGGCCGTCTCAAGCATGAAGTCATGGTTCCCAACGCCAAAGGGGCTCGCCTCGCCATGGAAGCCGGAGCGGACCGGTTGGTGGTTTTTATATCGGCTTCTGAAGCCCACAACCAGGCCAACGTCCGACGCAGTGTGACCGAGTCGTTGGCGGAGCTCGAAGCCATTTTTGCTACTGCGCAAAGACGGAGTTTGGCGGTGACGGGTGTTATTGCGGTGGCTTTCGGTTGTCCCTTCCAGGGAAGGGTGCCCAAAGAGGATGTGTTGCGAATTGCCCATCGATTTGCTGCGTCCGGCGCTGACCGTGTTTCCCTTGCGGATACCACAGGTATGGCGAATCCAGCCCAGATTTCTGACATGATTCATTATTTCAGAAAAAAATTGCCGGATATCGAGATTTGCCTTCATCTTCACAATAATAGGGGAGTCGCTATGGCCAACCTATATTCCGGGTATTTGGCTGGCGTGGCCATGTTCGATACTTCCCTTGGCGGCATCGGCGGATGTCCAAACGTGCCCCAGGCGGCCGGCAACCTGGCCACCGAAGATGTGGTGTTCATGTTTGAAGAGATGGGGGTGAAGACAGGGATGAATCTGATGGATCTGATCGAGGCTGCCCGAAAGCTTGAAAAAATTTTGAAACATCCCCTGCCCGGGCAGGTGATGAAAAGCGGCCCCTCAGACCCGCGGCTAGCAGGCAAATTATGCGAAATAGACTCAAATTAGCGTCTTTTTTCCCTTCCCCGGTATGACTCGGCAAAAGAAGGGGTCACCTCGGAATTCAGCAAACGCACCTGTCACCTATTCCTGCGCCGCTTGCCGAAGGGTCGCAAACAGCTTTTCAGAAAGCGGCCCGACCTTTCCGTCGCCCACGGGGTTGCCGTCGATGGTGACCACCGGCAGCACCTCGGTGGTGGTCCCGCTCAAAAAGGCCTCGTCTGCGGCAAAGACCTCCTCTAAAGTGAAAAACCGCTCCTCGACTTGGATTTTCTGCTCCGCTGCGATTTCCAGCAGCACCTGACGGGTGATTCCGGCCAGGATATTCTCGGTGAGGGGATGGGTCATCAGCATCCCGCCTGAGACGATGAAAAAATTGGAGCTGGTCGCTTCCCGGACGATGCCCGCATCGGAGACGAAGACCGCGTCGAAGGCCCCGGAATCCAGGGCCTGCTGTTTGGCCATGACGTTTGGCAGCAGCTGCACCGTCTTGAGGTCGCAGCGGCCCCAGCGAAAATCGGTCACGGTGATCACGGCCGCGCCGTCTTTTCGAAGATGGGCGGGCTTTTCCTTCAGCGGCCGGACGGTCATCACCAATTGCGGCACCGGGGCCTTGGGAAACGGGTGGTCCCGGCGGTCCACCCCGCGGGAGAGCTGCAGATAGATGCCGGCCCGCTCGATGCCCGAAGCCCGGTAAAGCTCGTTGATGGCGTCGCGAACCTGATCGATGGAAACGGGCGGAAAAAAGAGGCCGGCCATGGAGCGGGACAGCCGCGCAAGATGGTCTTCGAGCCGGAACAGCCGGCCGCCGTAGCTTGCCACATATTCATATACCGCATCTCCAAAATTGTATCCCCGGTCTTCGATGGGCACCACGGCCTCCTCGACGGGGCCGATCTTTCCGTTGACATAGGCCAGTTCCGGCATCTTCAGCTTTCCTTTCCTTATAGAGCGCTTGTTAAAATAACGTTCCGATAGCAGGGGTTGACGCTTGATTGAGCGCACCGATTCAGCTCTATGAGCCGCATCCCAAGCGCTCTAAGTGGTTCTTATTTTATCATATAGGGATTGTCAAAAAGCCGGCCTATGGCCTTGAGTTCGCGGGGCGCCAGTGCATATCAAACTCTTTCAAACGGAACGGATATGACAATCCCTATGGGCTCATCCCGGCCCCACCCGGCAGGGGATTCCTTTCAGACAGGGGGTCCCGAACGCCTTTCCCACCGGTTCGGCGGCGGTGGCCATGTTCATGTTCGCCCTCCGCCAGCCGTATTGGCTTTTTGCCCCCTCCTCCGGAAACCACCATCCGTAGGCGGCCAAAACGACATCCGCCCGAACGGCGTCGGTGAGCCTGGCGGTCTGGATAAAGCTGCCGGTTCCGGTCTCGATCCGGACCGGCCGGCCGTCTTTTATGTCCGCCGCTGCCGCGGTTTTTGGGTGGATGCAGGCCAATGGCTCCGGACTGTGCCGGCGAAGCGATTCGAGCCACCGGTAGGAGGAATGCAGAAAGTGCGGGTCCTTGGCGCTGGTCAGCAGCAGCGGGTATCGATCGCTTCCCTCGTCCGGATGGGCCAAAAATTCCGGAAGCCTGGAAAACCCGAGGGCTTCGGCCCGGCTCCAGGCCAGCTCCACCTTTCCGCTGGGGGTCCGAAATCCGCCCGTAAGATACTTTTTCTCCTGTTTCGGTCCGTCCAGGAGGCCGCGCTGAACGAACTGACCCCAGGTCAGGCCGGACGGTTCCAGCACCGATGCGGTCAGGTCCTGCCAGTGCTCGGGCCAGTCCGCTTCATCCGTGAGGCGGCGGCCCAGGTCGTTTAAGATCCGGATGTCGGGGCGGCAGTCTTTTGGCGGTTCGACCAGCTTGGGGCGGGCCGTCACGAGGCCGTGGCCGAGGCCGTAGTGGCCGATGTCGTCGAATTCGAACTGGGTTGCCGCTGGCAGAACGATGTCGGCAAACAGCGCCGTCGGCGTCATGGCCACCTCCGACACCGCGATAAAATCGAGCCGATGCAAGGCCGCCTCTGTTTTTTTGCTGTCGGCCCAGGTCAGCAGCGGATTGGTGCACTGCATATACGCGGCCCGAACCGGGTACGGGTCGTCTTCGAGCACGGCCCGGCGAAAATAGGCAGGCGGCACCGTCATCATCTTCGGTATCGTGCCGAAGCGGGAGTGAATCATTTCCTTTGGCTTTTCCGGGATCCGGTCCGCCCGGACGAAACGGCCCAGCTTCATCACCTTCGGGTCGACGGCGGCGATGTTGGCGCCGGCCACATCTAGATTGCCGCAGATGGCCATCAGGCAGCTCAGGGCCCGGCAGGCGTCCAGGGCATTGGGGTTTTGCTCCACCGCGTTTCCCCACTGCAGGGCGGCCGGCCGGGCCTCTGCATAAAGCCGGGCCGCGGTGCGGACCGCTTCGGGGGAAACGCCGGTCCGCTCGGCGGTCTTTTCCGGAGAAAAGCGGCGAACATGGTCGGCGAGTTCGGCAAACCCCACGGTCCAGCGCTTCACGAAGTCTGCATCGAACCGGTTTTCCTCGATGATGACCTGCAAAAAGGAAAGGGCCAGAAGGCCGTCGGTACCGGGTCTGACCGGCAGCCATGCCGCTGCGCGTCCGGCCAGGTTCGTCCTTTTTGGATCCACGACGATCAGTTCGGTCCCCTCGGCCATACGGTCGAAGAGAAGCCGGCAGATCTGGCCCTCCTCGTTTGTGGCGTCGACGCGGCTTCCCCACAGCAGAACCCGGCCGGTAGGCCGGGACAGATCGGCCACGGGATAGAACCCGCAGGTGTGAAGGCCGCTGATCTCCCGGGGGGCGTGGCAGACATCCTGGACCGCGACCACGTTGGGAGACCCGAACAGGTTGGCCAGCCGGATGAGCACGAAGTGCTCCAGCCCCTTGGGCATTCCCTGGCAGAAGGCCACCGACCGCGGGCCGGTTTTTTTTCGGGCGGCATCCAGTCCTTGACAGACGGCCGCCATGGCCTCTTGCCAGGAGATTTCGGCGAAACTGCCGCTGCCCCGGGGCCCGGTCCGCTTCAGGGGCCGCCGCAGGCGGGCGGGATGGTTGAGCTTTTCGGCCGAAGCCCTCCCCTTGGCGCAGAGATACCCCCGGTTGAGAGAACCTGCCGGATCGCCCCGGACTTCCACGATTTTTCCGCTGCGGACGGCGACCTGGAGCCGGCAGCCGCCGTGGTCCATGCGGGCACAGTGGGTGGTCGACCAATTGATGACGGATTCGCGGGTCATCTCTTTTCGGGGAAATCTCCTTTATCCGGCCGGATGGACGACCTCCGAGGCCGGCACCCACCGCACCCGGTCTTTCAAGGCGGGAAGGCTTTCTTCCAGTATCTGTGCCGTGAGCGAATGGGGGTGGATGATGCCGATGGCCTCCCCATGGCTTTCGGCGGTCTTGATCAGATGTCGAAGCTGTTTTCGGATGAATTCCGGCTCTTCGACATGGTCGACGAAGACGTCCCGTTGACCGAAGCGAAGCTGAAAGAGCCTGGCCGAAGGCTGGCAGATGGTTTCTGCGGTGGTGCGGCTGTCGATGAAATACAGCTCCCGCTTTTTCAGGACGGAAAAGATCTGGTAGAGCTGCTCTGCCCGGGTGGTCATTTTCGAGCCCATGTGGTTGTTGACCCCGCGGGCGGTCGGCAAGGCATCCAGGTGCTCGTTGAGCTGCCGGATCAGCTCGTTGGCATCCATGGTCGTGAGCAGGGCTCCGGGCCCCGGATCGATGTCGGGAAACTCGTTGGGTTCCATGGGCATGTGGACCATGATCTCCACGCCCTGTTGGTCGGCCATGTCGGCGATGTTTTTTGAAAACGGGCCGTTGGGCAGGATCGAAAAGGTCATCGGCACCCCGATGCGGATGAAACGCTGGGCCATCCGCCGGTCATAGCCAAGGTCGTCGAGGATCAGGGCGACCTGGGGCAGTCCGACCGCGGGCGGGATCTTATCTTCCGGCAGGGGCGGTCGAACCGGTCTGTCCCGATCCGGGTAGACTTCAAAGGGGGGCAATTCGGGCGCGGCCGCCTCGCCGGTTTGCTGCCGGGCAGCGGGCGGGGCAGGGGGCGACGCCGGGCGCCCGAAAAACAGATAAAGCAGGTACCCGGCGGCGACCACCAGCGCGATCAACAGCAAAAAGCCGATGCCGACGCGCAGAAGCTGGTTTCCCAGTGAGGGGCGCTTCGGGGGCTTCCGGCGGGCGGCCGGTTTTTTCCGGGCCGGTTTTTTTTTGGATTTCCCGGCCATCTATTCCTGGTAGCCTTTGAAGATATCGTAGCTGACCAGGATTTCCAGGGCACGCTTGACCTGAAAATCCTGCAGCAGCCTTTCGATTTCCAGGGGGCTGTGACGGCTCTTGGGCATCTCGCTTTCCTGCCCCGGGTCCTTGCTGTCGTCGCGCTGCTCGGATTTTTCGGATTCTTCAGGCTCCAGGTGGTTGCGCAGGTCCTTTTCTTTGATAAGGACCGTTTCACCGCCCTCTTCGGGAGGCAGGGCCCGGCGTTTGACCACGATGTCCGGAGAAATTCCCTGGGCCTGAATCGATCGGCCGTTGGGGGTGTAATAGCGGGCGATGGTGAATTTCAGGCCGTAGCCGTCCCTGAGGCTTTCCACGGTTTGCACGGATCCCTTGCCGAAGGTGGTGGTTCCCAGCAGCAGGGACCGCTTGTGATCCTGCAGGGCGCCGGCCACGATTTCCGAAGCGCTCGCGCTCCCGCCGTTGATCAGCACGATCATGGGAAACGAATAGCGGACCTCGTCGGCCCGGGCCCGGAACGCCTTGGTGTTTTTGTCCAGCCGCCCCTTGATGGAGACGATTTCGCCATCGTCGAGGAACAGATCGGCCACGCTGATCGCCTGGTTGAGCAGTCCTCCCGGATTGTCCCGAAGGTCGAGCACGAGGCCTTTGAGCGGCGCGCTGCCGCCGGCCAGATCGGCTAGGGCCTGGCGAAGGTCCTCGGTGGTGTTTTCCTGAAAGTTGGTGATCCAGATGTATCCGTAGCCCGGGCGCAGGGTGACGGCCTTGACGCTTTCGATCGGGATGATATCCCGGACCAGGGTGAAATCGATCGGCTCCTTTTCTTCTTCCCGCACCACGGTGATGACCACCTCGGTTCCCTTGGGGCCTCTCATCTTCCTGACCGCCTCCCACAAGGCCATGTCCTGGGTTAGCTCCCCGTCGACCTTGATGATCTTGTCCCCGGCCTCGATGCCGGCTTCATAGGCCGGTGTGCCCTGGATGGGCGAGATCACGGTGATGATTTTATCTTTTACGGTGATCACGATGCCGATGCCGCCGAACTCTCCCCGGGTGTCGACCTGCAGCTCCTGGAAGGCCTCCGGCGGCAGAAACTGCGAGTGCGGATCGAGGCTGTGCACCATTCCCTCGATGGCCTTTTCAATCAATTCCTTGGGCTCGACCTGATCGACGTAGTTTTTTTCGACAAGTTCGATGACCTCGGAAAAAAGCTTCAATCCCTCGTAGGTTTCATCGCTGTAGGCAGAAAGCTCCCGGTAAAAGCCCGCACCGATGACCAGCATCGCGACGATGACCAATGCCGCCGCCGCAAGCCGGATGCTCCGTTTATCGAGTCGCGCCATGGTGAAATCTCCTTATTGTTTCCGGGGTTTGCTGTCGGAACGGTATTCCGACAGGCGCTCTACCCCTGGCTGAGCCAATCGGCCGGGTCGAGGGGCTTTCCGTGATGCCGGATTTCGAAGTAGAGGCTCGGTCCGATCATGGAGCCGGTATCGCCGACTGTGGCGATGACTTCTCCGGGGTCGACCCCTTCTCCCTTTTGCTTGAACAGCTCCTCGGCATGGGCGTACAGGGTGTAAAAAAACGATCCGTGATCGATGATGATCATGTTGCCGTATCCTTTGAACCACTCCGCATACAGCACCGTGCCGGCGCTCACCGCATGAATCGGTTCGCCGCGGTCGGCGCGGATGTCAATCCCGCTGCGGAAATTGACCACGTTGAAGCGGGGATTGCGGTACTTGCCGAAGCGATTGACTATCTTACCCCTCACCGGCAGGGGAAGCAACCCCTTGAGCTCGGTAAAGGCCTTTCCCTCCAGAGGCGGCGGCTCCCCTGCCGGGGGCCTTTCCCGGAGGCCCTGAAGCACCCGCTCCAGTTCGGCCGCGGCGTTTTTCAAGGCGTGGATGGCGGCAAGCTGAAGGGTTTTGTCTCTGCGGACCCGGGAAAGAATTTCCTCCCGGCGTCTTTTTTCCCGGTTCATGTCCGCGATCCGGTCTTCCAGGGCGGCCTCCACCTCGATCTGCTTCTTTTTTTGCACATATAGTTCTGCCTGGGTGCTTTCCAGGCGCCGGCGGCGGCTGGAAAGCCGGTCCCAGAGGGCCTCGTCCGACGCCATAATCCTCTCCAGAGCCGATTTGCGGTGGACCAATTCCCCCAAAGAATCGGCCGAAGCCAGAAGATTGATGCTTCCCAGCCACTGAAGCTTGTAATAGGCTTCCAGCCGGCCGGCGGCGGCGACTTCAAGCCGGGAGATCTCCTCCTTAAGAGACTGGACCTGACGCTGGTTTTCGTCAATTTTTTGCGTCAGCGCTTCGCGCTCCCGGCGAAGCCGTAGGCTTTGGCTTCGCGCCTGGTGCAAGGCCCGCTCAACCTCATCGAGCCGGCCGATCACCGCCTTTTCCCGCCGGCCGGCTTCGGCCAGAGCGGCTTTGCTTTTTTCGATTTCCTCGGCGATGGCTTCGGCTTTTTCCCGCACCTGGTCCGGCGCTGCCGGCGGCGGCACACGCTCGCCCTCGGGCAGGACCTGAATGTATCGCGGCCGGTGCCGGACATAGCCGGTGCGGCCGTCGAAGCCGATGTGCAGCCAGCCGTCCACGTGGCCGAGCACTTGGACCCGGGTGCCCCTGCCCAGGACGGCGACGGGTTCCTGGTCGGTTCCCGGATCGGGCCGCACATTGAGTCGATCGGTGACGACCAGGGCCGTTTCTTCCGCCCAGGCCGGTAGGGCAAACAGCAGCGCGCAGACGGCGGCCGCCAGCGCTGCGATCAGCAGTCCATATCGGCTCTGTGCCCAAAGCCGTCCGGCTCGATGGGCTTCCGGGCGTCTTTTTTTGTTTTTCCTGTCCATGAAGGATGCCGTGCGCTCTTTTTACAACGGCTCCGACAACGGAGTCTGGCCAAGGAACTGTCGGAGGGACAGATAGCAGCCCAGCCATCCCACGACCATGCTGCCGGCCAGCACCAGGGCGACCGTGGACAGCGGCAGAAACCGCAGCTTCAGCAGGGTGCCGGCCAGGCTCTGATCCAGGCTTGTCGAGGCAAACAAAAAGGCCGCCAGCAGCCCCCCCAGGCCGAGGGTCCCGCCGGCCGCGCCGAGGATCAGCCCTTCGAGATAAAACGGGGCCTTGATGAAGCCGTCTGTGGCCCCCACCAGCCGCATGATCTCCACCTCCTGGCGGCGGGAGTAGAGAACCAGGCGCACCGTGTTGGCTACGATAAACACCGAGGCGGCAAAAAACAAGGCGCCCAGCGCGTAGCCGCCGAGCCGGAAAAGCCCGACAATGGAGCTGATCCTTCCGATCCACTGCTGACCGTATTCCACTTCTGCGATTTCCGGTAGCGCTTCTAAGCCGTTTGCCAGGACCTCCATGGCGGCTTCGCTTTGGGACTCGGGAATCATGCGGATTTCAAAGGCGTCCGGCAGCGGGTTCGCCTTCAGATTTTCCAGCAGGGAGGGTTGGCGTTTCATGGATTTTTTGAGCCGTTCCAGGCCCTCTTGCCGGGAGATGAAGGTGGCATGATCCACGCCGTACATGCCCGAGATCTGCCGCAAAAGAGGCTCGATTCTCTCCTGCGGCACCTGGTCATGCAGGTAGACCATGATTCGGGCACCCTGTTTCCAGGGGTCGATCAGCTCGGCCGTGTTGATGAAAAAAAGGACGAAGGCACTGACAATGAGCACCGACAAGGCGATGGTGATCACCGTCAGGGTGTTGACGAACCGGTTTCCGATGATGTCCTGAAAGGCTCTGCGGTAAAAGCGCATCATCGGTAGTCGAGCCCCGCCGAGGTGATTTCCTTCAAGTGCCCCTGATGAAGATGCACGACACGGCCCCCTGTTTTTTTGATCAGGCTGCGGTCATGGGTGGCCAGCAGCACCGTGCCGCCCCGGGTATGAAACCCCTTGAGTAGATCGACGATGACCGCGGCCGAATCCTCGTCTAAGCTTCCGGTGGGTTCGTCTGCCAGGATGATCTTCGGGTCGCCGGCCACCGCCCGGGCCACGGCGACCCGCTGCTGCTCGCCGCCTGAAAGGCTGGGCGGCAGCGCCTCGGCCTTGTCCTCCATGCCCACGGTGCGAAGGACGCTGCGGACCTTTTTCTGGATCAGGCGGAATTTCTTCCCCGCCGCCTCCAGGACCAGCGACACGTTTTCGAACACCGTTTTGGTCGGGATCAGCTTGTAATCCTGGAATACGATGCCGAATTTGCGCCGCAAAAAGGGGATCCGCTTGGCGGGGATCCGCGAAAGGTTCATGCCGTCCACCAGGATTTGTCCTTCGGATGCCCGCTCTCCTAAGTACAGAAGCCTGAGCAGGGTGGTTTTGCCCGCACCGCTTGGACCGGTGACAAAGTAAAAGGCGTTTTTGGGAATATCCAGAGAGATGTCCACCAACGCGTGTTTGGGGCCATAGCGCTTGTGAACGTGAAAGAGACGGATCAGGGCCTCGGGTGCACCGTTGGCTGTCATGGCATCTTTTCCAGCCCCATGGCTCGGTACAAGGAGGCTTTGGAGATTTTAAAATCGTACAGCGCGTTATAGTAGTTGGTCAGGGTCCGGGATAGCAGCGTCTGGGCGTCGAGCACGTCGGTTGTGGTGGCCATCTGCTCGGTGTAGCGCTGCTCGGTGATCCGGAAGTTCTCCTTGGCCTGTTCAACGGCCTTTTCCACGGCCCGGATGTTGCTTTCCGAATCCTGGGTTCGAAGATAGGCTTCCTTGACCTCCAGCTCGATGGCGTCTTCGATCTGGGAGCGCCGGTGTCGCGACTGGGACAGCCGGCTCAACTTTTCCCGGACCGAGGAGTTTGTCTTTCCCCACTTGAAAAGCTCCCAGGTGGCCATCATCGAGATGTCCCATCCGTCAGGATCGTCGGCGAACCCGATGGGCTCTCCGGAGCCGACCGCGTATCCCGTCTCGTTCCGGAAATAGGTTCCCTCCAGGGTGATGGTGGGAAAGTAGCTGCTTTGGGTAAGTTCGACTTCCCGGGCGGCGACTTCGACCTGCAGGTCGCCGACGACCAGCTCCTTGCGCTCCTTTTTCGCCGTTTCCAGGCAGGTTTCCAGGTCCAGTTCGAGGGTCGAATAGTCCTGAATGTCTACCAGGGTGACCGGTGCGTTGATGGGTCTTCTGAGCAGTTTGTTGAAGTTGGTCTGGGAGATCTTCAGCCGGTTTTCAGCCACGATCCGATCCTGCCGCGCATTGGCCAGCTCCACCTCGGTTTTCAGAAGGTCGTTGTAGGGAATCATGCCGACCTGGTAGAAATCCCGGGCGACCTTGTGGTTGGCGGTGAGCTGCTCCACGGCCTGTTCGGCGACAACGGCGATTTTTTCGGCCTTGAGGATGGAAAAATAGGCGTTTCGTGCTTCGAAGATGATGTCCCGTTGGGCGGTTTGCTGCCGGTGCCGGGCCAGGTCCGATCCAAGTTCGGCGATCTTGTACTGATTCGTGATCGCCAGCCCGGTAAACAGCGGCTGGCTGATCGTGGCTGCAACGGAATTTTCGTCCTGGGGCCGGGTCAGCGCGCCCAGATAGCGTCGCTCCTGATCATGATAGGTATATTCGTAGCTGGCCGAGAATGTGGGAAAGAATTCGGTCTGTCGGGCCTTTCGCGTATATTCCGCGGCTTGGGTTTCCTCCGAGGCGATTTTCAAATCCAAATTTTCTTTCAGGGCGGTTTGGATGGTCTGCTCAAGGAAGAATGTCTCTGCCGCCGCCGAGAAAGGGACGCCGAGAATAAACAACATCGCCAAAAGCGCGGCGGCCGCCGGCAGTCGGTATTGCAGGGTCATGGTTTCAATGCGCGTCGGTTCCCTCGTATTCACGTGGAAGCCTCCGGAATCCAATTGACCATGTGAGGTTTAGCTGCTATGCAAAGGGCGAGTTCAGGGAGTGCCGCCTCCGGTTTTCCTTGCTCAGGGCCTCCACTGAATCCCCGCAACCCCATGCTTCTTCCAGTTCAGTGGAGGCTTTTTTATCCGATAACCGCTACAAAATCAACCGCCAGAGAAAAATGAAAGAAGAATTGGTTCAACTGCTCTGCAGAAAATCCTTCCAGTACAGCACAGAACCGGCGTTCAAACTGGTCTCCGGACAGATGAGCTCCTTTTACGTCAATTGCAAGCCGACGACCCTGAGCCCGAGAGGGATGTTTCTGGTCGGTCACCTGGTTTTCGAAGCCATCGCCGATGCCGGTGTCCAGGGGGTGGGGGGGTTGACCTTCGGTGCAGACCCGATCGCCGTTGCGACCGCCTTTGCCTCGGAGCTTCAGGGACGGCCGATCCAGGCTTTTTCCATCCGCAAGGAGAAAAAGGACCACGGTATCGCCCGATGGATCGAGGGGGACCTGTCGGCGGGGGCGAAGGTGGCCGTCATCGACGATGTGGCCACCACCGGAGGCTCCACGATTTCGGCGATCGAACGGGCGCGCGAAGAGGGGCTGGATGTGGTCAAGGCGGTGATCCTGGTCGATCGGCAGGAGGGGGGCGTGGAGAATATCCGCCGGCAGGTGAAAGACGTTTCGGTGATCGTCACCCGGGATGAGCTGGTCGCGGTATGGAAGACGTTGAATGGTTGACTGGTTGATTGGTCAAGTGGGCAAACAAACCCGTAGTGTCCGTGAACAGCTTTTTCCATTTAACCAATCAACGAATCGACCAATCAACCCTCCGGAATATACGTGGCGCAGGCGTCTTCCGACTCCCAGGCGGTGACCCGGCGCACCCGAGGCCCGGTTTCCCGCAGCTTTTCCGCCAGGGTGTCGGCCACGAAAACGGCGATATTCTCCGAAGATGGGTTTCCATCCCGGAACATGTCAAGATCGTTCAAGTACTTGTGGTCCAGCTGTGACATGATCCCGGCCACATGGGCCTTGAGTTCACCGAAATCAATCAGCACACCGGCCTCGTTGAGTCGATTCCCGGCGACGACGACCTCGACCTTCCAGTTGTGGCCGTGCATGTTTTCACATTTCTCTGCGACCATCTTCAGTTGATGGGCCGCGGCGAAGTGGGTCGTCACCTTCAGTTCGAACATGGCGGTTTCCCTTCTTTTCTCCGCGTTCTCTGCGGTGAACGTACTTCACATCGTTACGCCTGTGTCTGCTTGGCGGCCGTCTCCTTTGAACATGCCCTTGATCCTGGAGGAAATTTTTTTCGATTCGAGGCGGCCGAAATCCCGGAGCAGGGCCTCTTGTTTCTTGGTAAGCCGGGTGGGGGTTTCGATAATCACCTGTACGATCTGATTTCCGCGCTTGCCGTTTCTCAAGGAGGGAATCCCTTCGCCCTGGAATCGGAACACATCCCCGAACTGGGTCCCTTTCGGGATTTGAAGGGATTTTTCACCGTTGAGGGTTGGCACTTTGATCGTGTCCCCCAGGGCGGCCTGAACAAAGCTGATCGGCACCCGGCAGATGATGTCGGTGTTTTCCCTGCGGAAAAATTCGTGCTCCGCCACGTCGATGAAGACGTAAAGATCGCCGGGGGGCCCGCCGTAGGGGCCCGGCTCTCCTTCGCCGGGCAGGCGCAGGCGGCTTCCGCTGTCGACGCCGGCCGGGATTTTCACCGAAACCTTTTTTCTGACCTTGTGTTTTCCGGCGCCGCCGCATTCTTCACAAGGAGACGAAATCTGCTGGCCCGTGCCCTGGCACCGGGGGCAGGCGGTGCGGACGGTAAAAAAGCCCTGGCTGCGGGAAACCTGGCCGGTCCCGCGGCATGCGCTGCAGGGTTCGGGCTGGGTACCCGGGGCGCATCCGCTGCCCTGGCACTCTTGACAGGCCTCCAGTTTTGTCAGTTCGATGTCAGTATCGGTGCCGAAGGCGGCCTGCATGAAGTCGAGGCGAAGATCGTAGCGAAGGTCAGCCCCCCGCTGCACCCGGGCGCCGGAGCGGCGGCTGCTCCGGAATCCGAAAAAATCCTCGAAAATGTCTCCGAAACTCGAGAAGATGTCTTCGAATCCGCCGAAGCCGGAAAACCCGGTTCCTTCCAGGCCCTGGTGGCCGAATTGATCGTAAATCTTGCGCTTTTCTCCATCCCGGAGGACCTCGTAGGCCTCTGCGGCCTCCTTGAAGTTGTCCTCGGCTTCCTTGTTGCCGGGGTTTCTGTCCGGATGGTATTGAAGCGCCAGTTTTCGGTAGGCGGACTTGATTTCGGCGCTGGACGCATGTCGTTCAACGCGCAGTACCTCGTAATAATCACGTTTCGATGTCATGAATGCCCCTGGTTTCGGATCTGTTGTCTTGCATGGCGGCTTATGCTAACAGAGGAATAATGTTTCAATTTAATACAATATGCCGTGCTGTCAACGAAACGCCCGGAAGCATCCCTACCTAAGATCGGCTTCGGAATCAATGCCGAATGCGGGAGCGCGGCCGGTCCAAGCGCATGGGCGGGAGGCTCGAACCGATGAGTGAAATTAATCTGGATGATGGAACCGTTCTCGTGGAAAGCCAATGGTTGACCGCCGGGGAAGTCAAACAGCAGATCGAGGAAAAAATGGCGTCGGGCGACATGAAGTTCGCCGGTTTGGCCAAAGCCCTGGAAGAGCTCAACATGGCCATGGAAGGCGCCCGGACCCTGGAAGTTCAACCAGTGATCACCAAGGCGCAGTATGAAAAGCTCAGGTCCCTGGTCGATGGCGACGACCGAGCCTGCGTCAAGGCGGCAATCACCGCATTTATCGGGAAGGGCTCGGGGGCGCCCGGAGTCGGACGGCAGAAAAAGGCGTTTATCCGCTGCGCCAAGTGCCGGGCCCGCATCGAACTGCCCCAGGGGGAGCGGCCCACCGAGATCCGATGCCCGGTGTGCAACGCCGTTGGACGGCTGAAGAGCCGTACCTGAACCCATAGAGCGCATGGTTCAATCAGCTTCTTTTTGCAAGGAGGCGGCAGCGATGTTTCAGATATCCAGCCAGGAGTTTTACGAAGACGGGCAGGTCATCTACGAGGAAAACAGCCACGGAGACTGGATCTATGTCATCGAGTTCGGTCAGGTGGAGCTGTCCAGGACCATCGACGGCCAGCGGATCGTGCTCGACACGCTTCAGCCCGGGGATGTGTTCGGTGAGGTCGCCTATCTGACCCAGGAGCGCCGGGCGACCACCGCCAAAGCCGTGGGCAAGACCGAACTCGGGATCATCGACCGGACATTTCTCGACGAGGAATTCAACAAGCTTACAGGAAGATTCCGGACGCTGCTCAGGGGCATGGCCGCAAAGTTTCAGAAGACGACCGAAATGCTCGCCCAGGAAAAGGTCCGCCGAAGAGAGCCCAGGGCGCCGCTGTCGTTTTCTCTGGCGTTTCGGGATCACAAGAGCCTGGTCAAGGCCACCAGTCTCGACATCAGCGGACTGGGGGTGTTCATCAAAACCGCCAAACCGCTGGATGAAGGGACCCACTTCAACCTGAAGCTCCAGCTGCCCGGCGAAACCGAGCCCCTTCGGATCGGATGCGAGGTCGCATGGCGCAGGATCCATACCGACGATCCGGAAAAATCACCGCCCGGTATGGGGGTCAAGTTCATCCAGCTCAACAGCAGCGATCGACAAAAGCTGGAGGAGGCCGTTGCCGCCGGCAAGAACAAATAGCTGCCAAGCTACTGAGCTGCTAAGCTAGTAAGATGTTGAGCTGATAAGCTGGAAAAACAGGAAAGAGAAAATAGAAAAGAGAAAAGCGTGTTTGGTATTTCGTGTTTGATTTTTTGGTGGGTGGGGGCTTCTGATCTTCGATATCCGTCTGCGGTGTTCTGTCCTTTCAGCCTCCCAGCTTCCTGGCCTTCCAGCCTCCCGGCATTTTTAAGCGCCTCAGCTCACGAACGGCCGCCGCAGCACGGTGTCTTTCTGCCACCGTCGATCGTCCCGCTCCGGGTACTGGATGTTGAAATGAAGACCCCGGCTTTCTTTTCGGTGCATGGCGCAGGTGATGAGCAGCTCGGCCACCACCGCGATGTTCCGCAGTTCGACGAGGTCCGCTGAAATCCGAAAATCCCAGTAATATTGGCGGATTTCGTTTTTAATGATTTCGATTCGGCGGTGAGCGCGATCCAGGCGCTTGTCGGATCGGACGATCCCCACGTAGTTCCACATGAACCGACGGATTTCGTCCCAGTTGTGTGCGACCATGATCGCCTCGTCGCTGTCGGTGGTGCCCACCTCGTCCCAGGTCGGCACCCGAGGGCGTCCCTGGCCGCCCATCTCGTCCAGCTCCTGGAGTGAATTTCGCGATGCCTTTTCCGAATAGACCAGGGCCTCCAGAAGAGAGTTGCTTGCCAGCCGGTTGGCCCCGTGAAGGCCGGTGCAGGCGGTTTCTCCGACGGCATACAGATGCCGGATATCGGTCCGGCCGACCATGTCCGTGACCACCCCCCCGCACATATAATGGGCGGCCGGAACCACGGGGATCGGCTCTGCGGTCATGTCGATTCCCAGCGTGAGGCACTTTGCATAGATTCCGGGAAATCGTTTTCGGATAAAATCCGGGTCCCGGTGGGAGATGTCGAGAAACACCGAGTCTTCACCGCTTCGCTTCAATTCGGTGTCGATGGCCCTGGCGACCACGTCCCGGCATGCCAGATCCTTGAGCGGATCGTACTTTTCCATGAAGGCCTGGCCCGAGGCGTTGACGAGCACCCCCCCCTCACCGCGCACCGCCTCGGAAATGAGAAAGTTCTTGGCTTCGGGGTGATACAGGCAGGTCGGGTGGAACTGGACGAATTCGAGGTTGGCGACGGCGGCGCCGGCCCGGTATCCCATGGCGATGCCGTCTCCGGTGGCGATATCCGGATTGCTGGTGAACAGGTAGACTTTGCCGGCGCCGCCGGTGGCCAGCAGGGTGATTCGGGCGGCAAAGGTTTTTACCGCCTTCATTTTCCGGTCGTACACATAGGCGCCGCAGCATTGCTCCTCGTGGGTGGTGATGACCTGACCGCGTTTCATACGGTTCGATTCAATGATCAGATCCACGGCGATGTGATCCTCGAACAGGGAGATGCGGTCGTTTTTCTTGATCATCTCTACCAGGACCCGTTCGACCTCGGCGCCGGTCATGTCTTTGGCGTGCAGGATCCGGTTGCGCGAGTGGCCGCCTTCCCTGCCCAGGTCGAACGCCGGAGGCCCTTGCTTTTCTATGCGATCGGATTCGATATTGAAATGGACCCCGCGGTCGACGAGTTCCCGGATTCGGTCCGGCCCCTCTCGTACCACCATCTCCACCACGTCACGGTGGCACAGCCCGTCGCCGGCCTTCAGGGTGTCTTCGATATGCAGATCGAAGGAATCCAGTCCGCCGAAGACGGCGGCGATTCCGCCCTGGGCCAGGTTGGTGTTGCTCTCCATGGCTTCTTTTTTCGTGACCAGGGCCACGGTCCCTCGTTGGGCCACCTTCAGGGCGAAAGACAGGCCGGCAATACCGCTGCCGATGATCAGAAAATCCGACTCGAAGTCCATGGTATTCCAGTCGTTGATGGAGGCCGGGCCGAAATCGACCCCGGCGGGGTTACAGAAGAGAGGATCTCCGGCGCTGTTTTTTGGCGCTGAATCCGATCAAAAAACCGAGCACCAGCACGCCGGCGCCGCCTAAAAACCATCGAATGTTTTTATTGAGCTGGAGCTGGGAAACCTGTTCTTCCAGTTTGTTTACCCGCGCGGTTTTTTCCTGAAGCTGGCCGGCGGCCTGTTCGTATCGCTTCTTCAGCGAGAAAACATCGGAGGACTCGGATTTAAGGGCGGCATATTCTTTTCCGACGGTTTCCAGTTTATTGCTGACAGTCTCGAGCTGGCTTTCGAGCGCCTGGTTTTCGGAAGCCAGGCGGCTGTTTTCTTCTTCCAGGCGCGCTGCCTTGGTCTTGAGCGCTTCATAGGCATCCCGGACCCTTTCCAGGGACAGGCGCGCCGGCGGGCCGGTGGAGATGAACCGGGAAAGAACATAGCCTTCTTTTCCGTCGGGAAGAACAACCCGGCTCCACTCGTCCCCGGCTTCGGTCACAGCCACCGGTTGACCGGAGCGAAGCATGGACACGATTTTGTGGTCGATCCCCGGGCCGGTCCTGAGGGTCACTTCAAAAACGTCGGTGATAAACGCAGATTCGGCGTAACATACGGCTGGCGCGGCCCAAAGGGCGAACACGGCGATGGTGCATCGGATCCATTTCATGGTCGGTAGAGGCTCCTTGGCTCCCGTTGCAGCAGGAAGATTTCGGCCTTGCCGGGGGTCGGGTGCAGCTTCTGAGAAAACCGGCTCCCCAGAAGGAATGCAGCCCCGGCAAAGACCCGTTTGGATTGAAAATTGCCGCCGTCTGTGATATTTTGAGTCAATCTTTCTTGGGTTGTCAATTATTTTCTTTTTTCTCCCCGCTGCGTTCGAGCGTGGAAAATGGATGGTGCAAAGAAAACAGCGATGATTGCCTACGATCTGCAGTGCAGCCGCGGCCACCTTTTTGAAGGGTGGTTCGACGACTTGAAATCCTTTGAGAGTCAACGCAAAAAGGGACTCGTTTCCTGCCCGGTCTGTAACGATGCCTCTGTATCTCGGATTCCTTCGACCTTTGCGATCCGCAGCACGGAAGAACTGCCCGCGGGCAAAACCGGCGCCGAATATCTGGAAAAAGAAAGACTCCAGGGCCAGATCGTCGATTTCGTCCGGAAGAACTTCGACGACGTTGGCACCGAATTCGCCAAGGAAGCCTTGAAGATGCATTACGGGGTCCAGGAACCGCGCAACATTCGCGGAACCAGCACCCAGCAGGAAGAAGAGACGCTTCGAAAAGAAGGAATCGAGTTTTTCAAGATTCCGATGCCCACCTCACCGGAAACCGACGCCTAATCAACCATTTGACCAATCGACTTCCGTTATGGCCGCCAGCCGCCCGGCCAGGCCGGTCATGCGCTGGACGGAGCGGTCGTTGGCCACGGCCAGATCCAACGCCCGGCGGCTTCCCACCAGGACCACCAGCGTTCTTGCCCGGGTGACGGCCGTGTATATGAGGTTGCGCTGAAGCATCGGTCGATGCTGGCGGGTCAGGGGAACCACCACGGCCGGATACTCCGACCCCTGGGATTTGTGGACCGTAACGGCATAGGCCAGTCCGATCCTGTCGATCTCCGAAAAGCGGTAGTCGACCCTCCGTCCGTCGTAGACCACCTGAAAGTTTCCCACTGCCGGATCGATGAAGGAGACGATGCCGATCTCGCCGTTGAAGACCTCCTTTTCGTAGTCGTTTTTCAGGTGCATCACCTTGTCGCCGGCCTTCAACATCAGCCCGCCGAGCACGAGACCCTCCGAATCCGGATTCAGGATTTTCTGAAGACGCTGATTCAAATGGATGGTCCCCAGCAGCCCCTTGTGCATGGGGCAGACGACTTGAATTTCCCGGACCGGATCGAAGCCGAATCGTTCCGGAATGATGTGTCGGCACAATTCGGCCACCATCGCCTCGGCCGCCTCCTGTCCGTCGGTTTCCAGAAAGCAAAACGGCGACTCCGGCGACGGCCCGGGGCCCGGCAAAAATTCCGGAGAGGCCCCTCGGCGGATCCGGTGCGCGTTGAGCACGATGGGGCTCTCCTTTTCCTGGCGGAAGACTTTTGTCAGGTGGAAGACCGGAACTTTTCCCGATTCGATCATGTCCGCCAGCACGTTGCCGGGCCCCACGGCCGGGAGCTGGAAGATGTCTCCCACGAATACCACCCGGCCGCTTGCCGGCAGGGCATCTAGGAGACGGTCCATCAGAAGCGTGTCGATCATGGAGGCTTCATCGACGATCACGGCATCGGCCTGCAAAGGGCGGTCCCGGTTTCGTCCGAAAATCTCCTCGCCCGGCCGATATTCGAGCAGCTTATGAAGGGTCGAGGCGGGCCGGCGAACCACGTCGGCCATCCGGCGGGAGGCGCGTCCGGTGGGGGCGGCAAGCAGGGTCTGCTTGCCGAAAGATTCGAGAACCGCGGCCAGGGATCGGATCAGGGTCGTCTTGCCGGTTCCCGGCCCGCCGGCGATGATACCGACTCGCTTTTCCAGGATCGAGGAGATGATCCGGCGCTGCTCCTCCGACGGGCAGATGGCATGCCGCCGGACGACGGCCTCTGCGATCGGGTCTGCGGCCACGGCCTGCAGATCCGAGGGCGTGGACAGCAGGGCCCAAAGCCGCCGGACGATGCCGATTTCGGCGTCGAAGTAGGACCGCAGATACACCATCGAGCCGGGGCGGCCATCCGCATTCTGGACCTTCACCACCTCGCCGTCGTCGCAGAGCTTCTCCAGACCCTGGCGGGCCTCATCTTCGGCGATGGAAAAGCGGCCCCGGCATTGGGACAGCACCGCGTCGGTATCATCGCACACGTGGCCCTGGCCCGCTCTTAGGTGCAGCAAGTGACGGATGCAGGCTCCGGCCCGTTCGACAGGATCGACGAAAAGATCGAATCGGCGGATCACCGCGTCTGCCAGGGCAAAGCCGATCCCGGGAAGATCTTCCACCAGCCGCAGAGGATCTCCGGTCATGACTTCGATCGATTCAGCGCCGTACCGGCGAAAAATCCGGGCTCCGTATGCGCCGGATACGCCGATTTCGGCCAAAAAATCCATCAGGCGGCGCAGGCCGCGTCTGTCAAGCCAGTTTTGATGGATCGCCGCTGCGCGGGCGGCGCCGATGCCCTCGATTTCCTGAAGCCGCTCCGGGGCGGTTTCGATCATTTCCAACGTCCGACTGCCGAACGCGGCGGTAAGGCGGTCCGCCATGCGGGGGCCGACGCCGGGAATCGCGCCGGAAGCCAGGTATCGGCGCATTTCACTTTCTGTGATCGGCGCTGCCTCCCGGATCCCTTCTGCGGCAAACTGCTGGCCGTAGCGGGGATGGGAGCGCCACCTGCCTTCGATGCGCAGGGCTTCTCCCGGGGCCGGACCGGGCAGGTGGCCGGTGACCGAGATTCGGGATCCGGTCTCCCGGACCCGGAAAATGACCACCGTGTAGTGAGACTCGGGCTCGTGGTAGAGAATCTTTTCGATCGTTCCTTCGACAGTGATCATCGGTTTGTCAGAACCACTGCGAAAGAATCCAGCGGGCGGCGGAGTCGAGGTTTTCGGCGACATGGTCGGGGCGGACGCCGGAAGCGGCCAGTTCCTTTTCGGCGACGACTCCCTTTCCGGTTTTGACCAACACGGCCAGCGCGCATCCGGCCCGCCGGGCGGCAAGGATATCTCCGGCGCTGTCGCCGATCATGGCCGATCGGGAAAGATCGACGCCGTGAATTCTCCGGGCGTTTTCAAGCATCCCCGGGCGGGGCTTTCGGCAGGTGCAGTCTTCCTCCGGACGGTGGGGGCAGTACAAGATCGCCTCGATGCGCCCTCGGGTCTCTTCCACGGCCGCTGTCATGCGCCGGTGCATCTGCTCGAGGACCGGCAGGGGAATCAGCCCCCGATTGACTCCGGACTGGTTGGAAACCACGAAGACCCGGACCCCGCTGCGGGTCAGGGCCGCAATGGCCGACCGGCTGCCGGGGATGAACCGAAACTCGTCCCATCCCTTGATGTAATCGGGTGAATCTTCGTTGATGACCCCGTCGCGGTCGAGAAAGACGGTGTGTTTCGGGAGAAGGTTCAAGGGTCGGGGTTCCGAGGTTCCAGGGTTCAGATGTTCAGGGTTCAGAGGTTCAGAGGTTCGGGGTTCAGGGTTCAAAGTTCCAGGCATCAAAATTCAATCTTTGGAATTCTTTTTGGGTGTTTCAGGCGGCGCAGCCGCCTCCTATAAATGCGCGGTAAAATCGCTTTTTGATTTTACCGCGCATTTATTCGGCCACGATAAAGACTTCGGAAAAGCCGTCTGCAATCAAAATCTGCTCGTATTCCTCGGCCTGGTCAAGGGACGTGCAGCGCCCCACGCGGACCCGGTAAAATTTCTCAACTCCGGTGTCGTAGGTCTGGACGTGGGCATGCTTGTATTTTTTGGCCAGTTTGTCCCGGAGTCGGATGGCGTTTTCCCGAACCTTGAAGGCGCCGACCTGGAAGGTGAAGTCTCCCCGTGTGAAATCGACCGGCGCCGGCTGAGCGCCTCCCGGCGACGCCATCGCGACGATCTCCACCGGCGCGGTGCCGGGACCCACCACCCCCAGCCGGCTGGCGGCGGTATAGGAAAGATCGATGACTCTGCCTCTCACAAACGGGCCGCGGTCGTTGATTCGGACGTCTAACGACCGCCCGTTTTGCAGGTTGCGGACCCGAACCCACGTTCCCAGAGGAAGGGTTTTATGGGCCGCTGTGAGGGCATACATGTTGTAGACTTCGCCGTTGGAGGTCTTTCGGCCGTGAAAGTCTTTTCCATACCATGACGCCAGTCCGCGCTGGGAAAATCCGTGGGCGTGGGGCAGGGGATGGTACCAGTTTTTCCCGACCCGATACGGCTTGGAACCGATTTTCGGCGCTGCCGGGGCCTTTGCGTCCTTGCCCGGCTGCGGCGGCTGCCTCGAAGGCGGACCGGGGGCAGAGCCCGCACAGCCGAGCAAGACTGCGGCGGCAACGGTCGCGGCCAGCCAAGCCAGCCGGACGCCGGTGTGTAATTGGGTTCGCTTCTTCATTCTTCCAGGGCCAGCTTGAGAACGTCCATCATCTTGTCCACGAAATGGAAGGTGATCTCCTTCTGGACTTTTTCAGAGGTTTCTTCCAGGTCCTTTTCGTTCTGCTGCGGAATGATGATGGTTTTGATGCCGGCCCGGTGCGCCGCCAGCACCTTTTCCTTGATGCCGCCCACGGGCAGCACCTGCCCCCGCAAAGTGATTTCGCCGGTCATGGCCAGGTTTTTGTGGATCCGTTTGGCGGTCAGAAGAGAGGCCAGGGCCGTGAGCATGGTGACGCCCGCCGAGGGACCGTCTTTGGGAATGGCCCCGGCGGGTACGTGAATGTGGATGTCCTTGTCTTCGAAAAAGTCTTCGGGGATGCCAAGATCCTTTGCATGGGTCCGGATGAAGCTCAGCGCAGCGGTGGCCGATTCTTTCATGACGTCCCCCAGCTGGCCGGTGAGCACGAGGTTCTTCTTTCCCTTCATGGCGGTGGCTTCGATAAAGAGAAGTTCTCCGCCGGTGGGGGTCCAGGCCAGTCCGGTGGCCACCCCCGGGGTTTGAATCCTGGACTTGCTCTCCCCGGTGAAACGGACCGGACCGAGATACCGGGACAAATCCGACACCTTGATCGAGGCGCGCTGAATGTCGCCGGTGGCGATGCCGCTTGCCACCCCGCGGCAGACGTTGGCGATCTCCCGCTCCAGGTTCCGAAGCCCGGCCTCCCGGGTGTATCCGGAGATCATCTGCCGAACCGCTCCTTTGGTAAACGAGATCAGTTTGGCCGAAAGGCCGTTTTCGGCCCGCTGCCGGGGAATCAGGTAGCGCTGTGCGATCTTGATTTTTTCATCCTCGGTATAGCCGAGCAGGCGCAGAACCTCCATCCGGTCCAGGAGAGCCGGCGGAATCGTATCGAGGATATTGGCGGTGGTGATGAACATGACTTTCGACAGGTCGAAGGCGACATCGATGTAATGGTCCTGAAAAGAATGGTTCTGCTCCGGGTCGAGCACCTCGAGCAGCGCCGACGACGGATCGCCCCGAAAGTCGCTGCCGACCTTGTCTATTTCATCCAGCATGAACACCGGGTTGTTCGATTCGGCCCGGCGGATTGCCTGGATGATACGACCGGGGAGGGCGCCGACGTAGGTTCGCCGGTGCCCCCGGATCTCGGCTTCATCCCGGACCCCGCCAAGAGAGATCCGGACGAACTTGCGCCCCAGGGCCCGCGCGATGGAGGCCCCCAGAGAGGTCTTGCCGGTTCCCGGCGGGCCAGCGAAGCACAGAATCGGGCCCTTGGAGTCGGGTTTGAGCTTTCGGACCGCCAGGTATTCGATGATTCTGCGCTTGGGCTTTTCGAGGCCGAAGTGGTCTTCGTCGAGAACCTTGCGGGCCTCTTTGACGTCGAGGTTGTCCGGGGTGCCCTCATTCCAGGGCAGTGATGTGATCCAGTCCAAGTAGGTGGATACGACGGTGTATTCGGCAGAGGACGGATGCATCTTGGCCATCCGGTCCAGTTCGCGTTCGGCCTCCTTCCGGGCTTCTTCCGGGAGCTGCTTTTCGTTTATCTTGGTTCGGTATTCCTCGATTTCGACGGTCTCTTCGTCGGTTTCACCCAGCTCCTCCCGGATCGCCTTGAGCTGCTGTCTCAAGTAGTACTCCCGCTGCCTTTTGTCCATGTCTCCCTTGACCTGGGACTGGATCTTGTTGCCCAGCTCCAGAATTTCGAGCTGGTGGCTGACCATGCGGGTCACTTCCCTCAAGCGTTTTTTGATGTTTTCCGTTTCCAGGATCTTCTGCTTTTCTTCGGCAGTGACGTTGAGGGTGGAAGCGACCATGTCTGCCAGGATCCCGGCTTCCTGGATGGATCCGGCCATCTGCGCCATCTCCGACGGAAAACCCGGCGACAGCTCGACGACCTTGGAAAACTGGCTGACGAGGTTGGACATCATGGCTTCGATTTCCTTGTCCAACTTCTCCGGGGCTTCGATTTTTTCGATCTGCGCCTGCAGATACGGCTTGCCCTTGATGAACTCGGTCAGCCGGATGCGGGAGATGCCTTGGACCAGGAGCTGTGCCCGGTTGTCGCCGGTTTTGGCCATTTTCAGGATCAGGGCGCTGGTGCCGACGGCGGCCAGGTCTTTTTCCGTCGGGGTGCTTCCCTGCTCGGGGCTTTTGGAAACCACCAGGCCGATAATCCGGTCCTTGGCCATGGCTTCGTCGATGAGTTGGATTGACTCGGCCTGCATGACGACCAATGGAAGGACCATTTTCGGGAAAAGCGCGGCGTCAAACAACGGCATGATCGGCAGCACATCGGGCAGATTGTCGACGTCGATCTGCACTGGCGCTTTCGGTTCGGTCATCGATTCCTCCTTGGTCTGCAGCTCGCAAAAAAAATCTTTTGGCCTCCGCCTTGCCGGTGCTGATGTCTGGTGCGTAAAGTACCCATTAGCAACTCGCGTCAGCGATTTATTTATCCATCTTCAACGGCGATCTTCTGGCTTTTCTCCGGCGGCTGTTTGGCCATTCGGATCTGCAGAAACCCGTTTTCATAAGACGAGCTGACCACCTCGGGGTCGATCGGGGCCGGCAAATACAGGATCCGTTCGAAGGTTCCGTACTGAATCTCAGCCAACCGGTATGCTCCGCGTTTGTCCCGTCCCGGCTCGCGTCGGCTGCCGGATATCCGAACGGCGCGGCTGTTGATCTCCACTTCCAGCGCCTCTTTTTCCACCCCGGCGATTTCCCCCCGGATGATGACCTCATCCGGCGTTTCATAGATGTCCATCTGAGGGCTCCAGGTCCTATCGGAAAAAGAGAACATCGGATTCATGGAGCGGAACATCTGGTCGAGGGTTCTTTCGAACCGTGAACCGATGTCGTTCAAATCGTCACCGAATCGAATCTTGATATAATCCATGGTCGACTCCCGGCTGGTGAAACGGTCTCCATTGATTTTCCCGCGGGCGAGGAAACGCTACCATTGTCCTCATGGTTTGTAAAGAATCGGAGAGCGGGAGCCTGCAGCGGATGCGACATCAGCAGCGGTTACGATATTAGGGGACATTCTATGTTTGCGAGCTCACCATTTAAGGCTGCGGGGCGGGGGGCAGGGGTATCTTCCATGAAGACGGGAAACTGTTCGAGGCGTTTCGCGGCCGTTGCGCCTTCCGTTGCCAGGCCGATGCGCTTCGGGTATAGACTTAGGTCCATGACCGTTGCTTCAGCCATGCGCATTCGAACCCTGCTCGCAAGCCAGTACTTTATCTACTTCGGGGTGCTGGGCATCTACCTTCCGTTCTTCAATCTGTACTGCTACCACATCGGCTTTTCAGGGACTCAGATCGGCGCCATCTCTGCGGTGAGGACACTGGCCACGGCGCTGTTTCCGATGATCTGGGGGCATCTGGCCGACCGGTTCAGCGCCCGGAAGCCGATCTATATCGCCTGCAGTTTTGCCAGTGTGATGGTCTGGTCCCTGTTTCTGCTGACGGCCGATTTTTGGCCCATGATGATGATCATGGTGGTCTACGGCATCCTCTACGCCCCGATCATCTCTTTTCTGGAAGCCTTCACCATGGACTTTCTCGGGACCCAGCGGCGCGATTACGGCCGTCTTCGGGTCTGGGGCTCGATCAGCTTCATCTGCGTCGTCGTGGTCGTGGGCCGAATCGTGGACGCCGCGTCCTTGAACATCATCCTGGTGCTCATCCTGGCCGGCTCCCTGCTGCGAGCGGCGCTTTCCGTCCGGATCCCGGCACAGCTCAGCCCGGCGCGGGAGCCGACCCGCCAGGGGCTGCGGCTGCTGGCCGCAGCACCGGTGGCCGGATTTCTTTTCGCGGCGCTTTTGATGCTGGCCAGTCACGGGGCCTACTACGCCTTCTTTTCGATTCACCTGGAATCGCTAGGCTACGGGCGCACCCTGATCGGGGTGTGCTGGGCCGTGGCGGTGGCAGCCGAGGTGCTGGTGATGATCCTTTCCCCCCGGCTGTTTGGTCGCGTTTCGCTTCAGTCGGTGCTGGTCTTTTCCTGTATGGCGGCGGCGCTCCGGTGGTTTACCCTGGCCGCCACCGCGTCGCTGCCGGTGATCCTGGCCACCCAGGTGCTTCATGCGTTTTCCTACGGTACCTTCCACATGGCGAGCATTCTTCGAATCGACGAGCTGATGCCGGCCGCGTCAAAGACCCTCGGCCAGGCGGCCAACAACGCTGTGACTTACGGATTGGGGATGATGGTGGGCTTTTTCGGCAGCGGCCTGCTGTACGAAGCCACAGGGTCTTCGGTGCTGTTTGCCGTCAGCGGGATAGCGGCGGCCGCAGGCGGCGGCGTTCTGGTGTGGTTTCGCCCCCAGCCCAGGGCACGCTAAGTACATGCAGGCGTAATTATGGCGACGATTGTTTCACCGAGACGCAGAGAACGCAGAGAACGCAGAGGATGCGCAGAGGAGATTTTGAGGATTTTATCTCCGCACTCTGCGTCCGCGGTGAGCATTCGTTGATCTGAAAACCGTCACTGAAATTATGCCATCGAGCACTAAGGGGGGCCTTGTGCGCCCGACACGATCGGATGTCGTCGAGAAGGTGCGTCGAAAGCGGCAGTCTGAGGCTCGAATCGGCAGGGTCGGTCTAAAGGGGCTTCCTCCGGTCAGCCCTTGAGCACGAATTGCAGCTTGACGTTTCCGATTTCGATGACATCGAATTCTTTGAGCATGACCGATTCCTTGACGGCTTTTCCGTTGACCTTCGGCTTGGCCATTCCCTCTACATAACTCAGGGAATAGCCGTTGGGCCGCTTGCTGATGGTTGCAGCGGTCTGGCCGGTCATCAAGCCGCCGACGACCAGATCCGAGGAGGCGCTTTTTCCGATCTTGAACAGCTTCTTGCCGATTTCCACTTCCCCTTCACCACCGGCCAGATAGGAAAGAACCCCGGCAGGCTCGCCTTTGAGCCCCGAGCCGGGATCGGTGGTCTTGCCGGCTTTTTCCATGATCTTTCGATACTGGCCGGTATCCATGACCATGGTCTGGTCCATTGCGCCGGCAGGTGCGCCGGTCGATGCGGGCCGCTCTTCGCCTTTTTCGTATTTGAACAGGAGGGTATGCTTTCCGATCATCACCCTGTCACCGTGCTGAAGCCAATGGGACGTGACCTGCTGGTCGTTTACGAAGGATCCGTTTTTGCTCTGCAGGTCGGTCAGCAGGTATCCATCGCCCACCGAGTCGATTTTGGCATGATGGCCGGAGACCGCCAGGTTCTCGATGACGATATCGTTGCTGTCCAGCCTTCCGATGGTCAGGCCCTTGCCTTTCTCCATCCCATACTCGCCCACGACATTGTCCTTGAATTGCAGTGTCAATTTCGGCATCGAAACACCTTTTCCCAAAGTTTGCGGTAATGCAACAGGCTCGATTCTCAGCCGGCAGGGGCTTTGCCGCCGCACCGGCGCACCTACAGGTTACAGGTAGCGCTGCAAAAATCCGATGGCTTTTCGGGCCAGGCCGGAGCGGAGCTTTCCAATGAGCCCCCTTTGCTTGATCTCTTTGATTTTGACCACGATGACCGTGATGTTGTCGTGACCGCCCCGCTGATTGGCCATATCCACGAGCGTGCGGCAGGCCCGGTCCGCCGTCTGCTCCCCGACCACCGCCTGTATTTCTTCCGGAGACACCAGATCGCTCAGGCCGTCGGAGCTGATGACCACCGCGTCTCCTCTGAAAAAAGGCAGCTCAAAGACGTCCGGGGAAACGCTTTCTTCGATCCCCATGGCCCGGGTGAGCAGGTACTTGACATCTTCACCCAGACTGCTCGCCGCCTCGGGATCGAAGGCTGCCTGTTCACTGACCACGTTGTGGGTGACCGAAAGCTGGTCGATGTGGCCGTCATGAATCAGGTAGATCGGACTGTCGCCCACATTGGCGGTGATCAGGGTCTTGTCCGTGAGCACGGCCGCCGACACCGTTGCCCCCATTCCGCGGTAAGCGTCTTTGCCGCGGCCGGCTTCGAAGACCTTCCGGTTTCCCTCGTATATGGCCCCTACCAGGCGGTCGGCCACCGGCGAAAGACTTCCATCGACGGCGGCCGGGGTTTCGAATCCGGCCATGACGTCCCGGATCGTTTTGACGACCAGTTCGCTGGCGACCTCCCCGGCGCGGTGCCCCCCCATGCCGTCTGAGACCACGTATAGCCCCTGCTGGTCGTCCAGATAAAGCGCATCTTCGTTTCCTTTGCGCCTCCTTCCGACATCTGTCATGCCAGCCGATTCAACGACGACCATAATCTGGAATTTCGATTTGTCCCCTTGGCGGGAGGGCGGTGTGGTTCTCCGGCGGGGTCGGCCTGCCAAACCCCCCGCGGTGTTCTTACAGCATAACCATTTGACACGTCAAGCAATTCCTTGCACCCGGCGGGGATGCGAACCGGGGCGGTACCGGGCGTAAGGGTCGATCCGCTTCGGTCCGCCGAAGGGTCAACCCTGGTTTTTGGCCCGCTTTTTCATCATCACCTCATCGAGCTTTTTCCCGAGCTCCCGGAGATGGGCGGCCATCTGGCCCGCTTTTTGGTAGCGCTTGGATCGGTCTTTTTCCAGGGCCTTGTTCAAGATGAACACCAGCGGCTTGACGATTTTCGGATTGAACTGTCGCGGGTCCGGAGGGGCAACGTTCATGATCTGGTGCATGAGGGCGGCGGGATTGTCCCCCTTGAACGGGAGCTCTCCGGTGAGCATCTGGTAGAGCATGACTCCCAGCGAGAAGATGTCGGAGCGACCGTCGACCTTTTCCCCGGAGATCTGTTCAGGAGACATGTAATAGGGGGTGCCCTTGACCACGCCGGTCTGGGTCTGGGAGGTGGCTGTGATCCGGGCGATGCCAAAATCGGTGATTTTCACCACCCCGGATGCAAGCAGCATGATGTTTGCCGGCTTGATGTCCCGGTGGACGATTCCCTTGTCGTGGGCGTAGCTTAGGGCGTCGGCGATGTCGGCCGCGTAATCGATCGCCTTTCTCATCGGCAGCAGCCCGCCTGGCTTGATGTGCTTTTCCAGGTCGCTTCCTTCCAAAAATTCCATGGCGATGTAGGCCAGGTCCTGCTCGTCTCCGGCGTCATAGATGGTGACGATATTCGGATGAGACAGGGTGCCGGCGCTCTCGGCTTCCCGGAAGAATTTCTGTTTGAGCTGTTCGGCTTCTTCGGGCTCGAAGTCGTCGGAAAAGCGGAATGTCTTGATGGCGGTGGTGCGATGGATCCGGGGATCCTGGCCCAGGTAGACGGTTCCCATGGCCCCCTTGCCGAGCTGTTTGATCACTTCGTACCGGCCCAAGGTCGGGCGGGTGCCGGTGGCGGTGCTCATCAGCCCGTCTCCGCCCGAGCCGCTGCCGAACATCCCGTCGCCGAAAACCATGGTCTCGCTGGCCTGAAGCAGCCGCTTTTTGCGCTCGGTGACGTCCTTGAAGCCGCTGTCCGTATCTTCGATGAGTTCATATACGGCGGCGGCCTTGTTGAGCTGCCGTTTTCGTTCAAAATCCAGGGCGAGGTTGTAGAGAATGTTCTTCATCTCGTCGTCGACGGGACACCGGCGGAATTTGTCGAAGGCCATATCGAGCATGCCCTGGCTTTGAAACGAGAGGCCGAGCATCCGGTTGGTTTCTGCCGATTCTCCCTCCACCTTTTCTTTCCTGGTTTCCGTGACGAAGTAGCTGAGACTCACGGCGCCGATGTAGCCCAAAATCAACTGCAGGGTGGGATGGGTGACCGACACCCAGAGCCCTTGCGCTGCGAAAAGATAGGCGGACCCGCCGAAAAGGAGACAAAACAGCAAAACAAAGACCAGGGCTGAATATTTGGCCTTGATGCGCGGAAGCAGCAGCGCAATGATCGCGCCTAGCGCAAGGATCAGAACCAACTCGGCGGTCGCGCTCCAGAACGGCTGGCGGATAAACTGCTGGTTGAGCATGGCCCAGACCGTATTGGCGGAGAATTCTCCCACAGGCATGGTCGGGTCGACCGGCGTGCTCAGAGGGTTCAAAATTCCGGTCGCCGACGCCGCCACCAGGACAACCTTGTTTTTAAAGAGGTTTGCCGGGACCTTGCCGTTGATGACGTCGAAATAGGAAAAGCGTTTGAACGACCCCCGGGGGCCCTTGAAGCTGACCAGCATTTCGGAATGGACAGTGGTCGGGATCTCGATGGATCCGAGCCTGATCCACGAGCCGATTTCGGATTGAATCCGGTCCGGGGGCAGATTCATCACCTTGGCCGCGATGGTCAGGGTGTAGGAGGGAACGTATACGCCGCGGTATTGATACAGCAGCCGCTCCCGGCGGGCTGTGCCGTCCCGGTCGTATGCCAGGTTGATGTGGCCGAGGCCGTCGGCCGCAGCCGTAAACCCCTCGATCGGGGCGACGGCTTCGCTGCCTACCGGTACGATATATCCCTGTGGATTGCGGACATTGCCGATGGCCCCTGAACGGATCGCTTCGCCCGGATCGTCTCCTTCGCTGCCGATGGCCGACTCTTTGAAAAAAATCGGCAGCACCACCTTTCCGGATCGTTCCAGGGCCATCGCCAGTTTTCGGTCGTTGTCGAGCCGAAGCGTTGCCTTTTGCAATGCCTGCAGAAACGTCTCTGCGGCTGGCGACGCCATCGGCAGCAGCGAAGCGCGCAAATCGGCCTCCAGATTGCGAAGTTCGCGGAGTCCGGAGCTTTCCTCCGGTTCGCTGAAGACGAAATTGAGTCCGATGACCCGGGGGTTTCCGGCGTCGATGGCGTCGATGCCTTTGGCGATCAGCGAGCGGGGCCAGGGCCACCGCCCGAGCTTTTCGATGGAGTCGTCGTCGATGTCGACCATGACGATGTCGCTGGAGGCTTCGGGCTGCGAACGCAGTCCCATCATCAGGTCGTAGCGTTTGAGTTCGAGATTTTCGAAAAAGGAAATGGGAAAAAGGGCGAGCCACAAAAAGAGGAGCGTAATCCCGATGCTCAAAAAAAGCGTCGGGTGGCGTTTGAAAAAGCCCATCCTGCGATTCCCCTTCGATTCCGGCGCGAGCGTGTTGGATAGGACGCAAGTCGGGTGGATGCTACTCTGAACGGGCTGATATTGTCAACTGATACGGGTTAGAGCGCTTGTCAAGATAACGTTTCGATAGCAGGGGTTGACGCTTGATTGAGCGCGTCGATATCGCTTCAAATCCGCGCCGGCCGCGAATCGATGCTCAGATCTATGACGGCAGCGGGTTCGACGAGTACAAGATCGCAGATTTTCCGCATCCGCGATCCAAAGGTCATATCCCCAGATACGCTTTTCGCACCTCTTCATTGTTGAGCAGACGGTCGGCTGAATCGGCGAGGGTGATTTTGCCGGTCTCCATGACATAGCCCCGGTGGGCGATTTTCAAGGCGAGGTTGGCGTTCTGCTCCACCAGAAAGATCGTGGTCCTGTTTTCGCTGTTGATTTTGGCGATGATTTCAAAGATCCGTTTGACCACCAGTGGGGCCAGCCCCAGAGAAGGTTCGTCCATGAGCAGAAGGCGGGGTCTTGCCATCAGCGACCGGGAGATGGCCAGCATCTGCTGCTCTCCTCCGGAGAGCGTTCCGCCGGCCTGATGGCGGCGCTCGGCGAGAATCGGAAACAGCTCGAAGATATAATCCAGGTCCTTTTTGATCTTCCCCTTGTCCCTTCGAAGATAGGCCCCCAGGTCCAGATTTTCCATGACCGAAAGATAGGGAAAGATCCGCCGCCCCTCCGGAACCTGGCAGATGCCCAGGGAGACGATTTTGTCGGGTTTCATGTCGTGAATCGGTTTTCCCAGGAAAAGAATCTCCCCGGACCGGGGCGGGGCGATGCCGCAGATCGACATCAGCGTGGTGGTCTTGCCCGCACCGTTGGCACCGATCAGGGTGATGATCTCGCCTTCTTCGACCTTCAGGTCGATCCCCTTCAGCGCCCGGATGTTGCCGTAGTAAGTATTGACGTTTTTCAGCTCAAGCATCGATTTCCTCTCCGAGGTAGGCTTTGATCACCGCTGGATTGCGCTTGATTTCCTCGGGGGAACCTTCGGCGATTTTCTTTCCGTAGTCGACGACGTAGATGCGGTCCGACAGGCTCATCACCATTTTCATGTCGTGTTCGATGAGCAGAATCGAGATCTTTTCCTGTTCCCGGAGGCGCAGGATCAACTCGTCGAGCCTCCGGGTTTCCTGGGGGTTCATTCCGGCCGCGGGCTCGTCCAGGAGCAGGATGAAGGGGTCGGTCGCCATGGCGCGGGCGATTTCCAGGCGCCGCTGGGCGCCGTAAGGCAGGTTCATGGCCAGCTCGTTGACGAACTGTTCGATGCCGATCTTTTCAAGCATGGCATAGCTGTCGTCCACCACCTGATTTTCTTCTTCCCGGGTGGAGCGGGGGCGGAAGATCGCCCCGGGGATGCCCGCCGACATCCGGCAGTGGCGGCCGATCATGACGTTTTCCAGCACCGTCATGTTCGGAAACAGGCGGATGTTTTGAAAGGTCCGGGCCAGCCCCCGTTCGGTGACGCGGTTCGGCTTCAACCCGTTGAGCCGTTGGGTCTTGCCCTGGTTGGGGGGATGGATCAGCATCTCGCCCTCTGTGGGGGCGTGAAGACCGGTGATGCAGTTGAAGAAGGTGGTTTTGCCGGCGCCGTTGGGGCCGATCAGGGCGACGATCTCTCCCTGCCGAACGCTCAGATCGAGCTTGTCCAGGGCCCGGAGTCCGCCGAAGTCCATGCTCAGGGACCGGACCTCCAAAACGTCTTTTCCGAAATTATGCGCTGCTGCCATCGGTGGTTGCCTTGCCCTTGAAACGGTAGGTCCGGCGGACATTGGTGATGATGCCCCCGGGCCGAAAGACCATCATCAGCACCAGGACCGCGCCGAAAAGCAGCATCCGGTATTCTGAAAAGGCCCGAAGATATTCAGGAAGCAAGATGAGGACCATGGCGCCGAGGATGACCCCCACGATAGACCCCATGCCGCCGAGCACGACGACGCACAGGATGATCACCGACTCCCATATCGTGAAGCTGGCAGGGTTGATGAAGGTGGTCTTGGCGGCAAACATGACACCGGCCATGCCGGCCCAGGTGGCGCCCAGGGCAAAGGCCGACAATTTGGTCCGGGTCTTGTCGATTCCCATGGCCTGACAGGCGATCTCGTCTTCCCGCAGTGCGACCCAGGCCCGGCCGAGGCGGGAGTTTTGCAGCCGGCCGACCACGAAGATCGTAAAGATCACCAGGCCGATCATGATAAAATAAATCCAGATGGTGACCTGCTGAAGAGAGAGGTCGTAGCCGAAAAAAGACGGCCGGGGAATATTGGCAATGCCGCTGGGGCCGTGGGAAAATTCGTTCCAGTTTTCCAGCACCAGCCGGATGATTTCGCCGAAGCCGAGAGTGACGATGGCCAGATAGTCCCCCCGAAGGCGCAGCACCGGAAAACCGAGCAGCACGCCGAACATGAACCCGAGGGCGGCGCCCACCGGAAGCGCCATCCAGAAGCTGATGCCGAAATGGTAGTTGAGCAGGGCGTAGGAATAGGCCCCGACCGCGTAGAAGGCCACGTAGCCCAGGTCCAGCAGCCCGGCCAGTCCGATGACGATGTTCAGGCCCAGTCCGCACATGACATAGATCAGCGCGGTGATCATGATGCTGGTCTGGTACATGGAAAAGACAAACGGGTAGATCATGGCAAAAATCGCCGCAAGAACGATCCCGGACAGGGTGACGCGGCGGTTTTGCATCAGGCGCTGGATCAGCGTCAACTGGACGCCGTCTTTGATTTCGGCCTTTTTCTTGCCTCTTTCCTTTCTGCGGATCATGAACCGCCAGAGCATCGACAGAAAAAAGCTTCCCCCCCCCACCAGGGCCATGTTCAGCCACCGCCACTCCACGGTGTTATAGATCGTGTTGACCCGGATGACCATGATCGGAAACGTCAGGAACATGAACCAGATGGACACCAGGGCGGATTTTTTGAGTTCTTCGGCTACCCGCATCTCAAACCTTTTCCGCCTCGCTCCGGCCGAGGATGCCGGCCGGTCGGAAGATCAGGATGAACACCAGAAAGACAAACGCAAATACGTCCTCATAGTCGCTGGAAACGTAGCCGGTGAAAAACGATTCGGTCCAGCCCAGCACCAGCGCACCCAAGACCGCGCCCGGAATGCTTCCGATCCCGCCCAGCACCGCTGCGACGAAAGCTTTGATCCCGGCGATAAACCCGATGTAGAAGTTGATCTGCCCGATGTGCGAAGCGATCAGCACCCCACCGATGGCGGCCGTGGCCGAACCGACGATAAAGGTGACCGAGATCACCCGGTCGACGTCGATGCCCACCAGGGCGGCCATGGTCTTGTCCTGGGAGGTGGCGCGCATGGCCTTTCCGATGGAGGTGAACTTGATCATAATCGTCAGCGCCACCATGACTGAGGCGGTGACCGTGTAGATGACCAGCTCCGAGGGCCGGATGATGTGCGCGTAGGGCTCGAGAAATTCGAACTGGGGGATCAGGCTGGGAAAGGGGAGAAAATCCGATGTCTGGGCCAGCAGGACGTAGTTTTGCAGAAACATCGACATGCCGATGGCGCTGATCAGCGCCGAAAGCCTCGGGGCTTTGCGGATCGGTTTGTATGCGATTTTTTCGATGGTGAACCCGTAGGCCGAAGAATAGATGACGGCGACGATCGAGGCGATGACCAGAATCGCGATCTCGTTCCAGCCCATCAAGGTCAGCACGCCGGCCACGATCAGCGCGGTAAAGGCGCCGATCATGTAGATTTCGCCGTGGGCGAAGTTGATCAACTCGATGATCCCGTAGACCATGGTGTATCCCAGGGCGATGAGGGCGTAGATGCTTCCCCGGGTCAGCCCACCGAGAAACAGCTCGAGAAAGTAGTCCATAACCGGTTTCCAGAACGTGCCTTCGGGTTGTTGCCGCTGATGTTTTGCTTAAATTCGGTCTGTTTTGAATAAATCAGGGGGCAGGCGGATGCCGCCTGTCCCCCTGAACCGGTAAGCGGGTCGTCACCGGCTACTTGATCTCGACGTATTCCCCGTTTTGAACCTGATACATGGCAAATCCGACGCCGATGGCATCGCCCCGCTCGTCGAAGCGGATGATGCCCAGAGGGGTCGCCACATACTCGGTGCGAAGGGCGTTGACGATGTCGTCGTAGTCGGTGGAGTTGCTCTTTTCAACGGCGTTGAGCAGGGCCAGCGCTGCTGCATAGGCATTGAGGAAAAACGCGCCCGGATCTTCGCCGTACTTTTGCCGGTGGGCCTCAGTGGCCATGACCGCCATGGGGTTGGTGGTGGTGTCCATGGGACCGGTGGCGTACACCCCTTCGGCGTATTCGCCGGCCACCTTGATGAAGGTGTCGTCCTTGACGCCGTCATCGGAGATGAAGATGGTGTCCATGGCTTTTTTGCGCATCTGGGTGACGATCTTGGAGGCTTCCGGATGGTAGCCGCCGAAGATGACCGCCTGGGCGCCGGAGTTCTTGATCTTCTGGACCACGGCCGTGTAGTCGACCGCGCCCGGGGTGATCCCTTCATAGAGAACGACCTCGGCTTCGGGCTCGGCTTCCAGGAAGGCCTTGGCAAATTCGGCCAGCCCCTTGCCGTAGTCGCCCTTGTCGTGGAGCACCGCGATCTTGGAAAGCTTCAGGCGGTCCAGGGCGAAGTCCACCTCCAGACGGGCCTGGGCGTCGTCCGAGGCGATGGTGCGGAAGAAGTTCGGATAGTCTCCGCTCTGGGTCAGGGCCGGGTTGGTGGCCGACGGAGACATCACCGGGATGTTCGAATCCTTGTAGATGCCCAGGGCGGCCTTGGTCGCGCCGCTGCAGATGTGGCCCAGCACGAAATCGACCTTCTCGCCCACCAGCTTGGTGGCGGTGTTGGTGGCGATTTCCGGCTTGCAGACGTCGTCTTCCACGATCAGTTCGATCTTTTGGCCGCAGATCCCGCCCATCTCGTTTCGATGTTCGACGACCAGTTCAGCCGCCTTGACGGTGGGGATTCCGTAGGAGGCGAGGTCGCCGCTGTGGGGACCGGCGACGCCCATCCGGATCGGCGCCTCTTCTTTTGCGGGTGCAGCTTCCTTGGCCTGTTCGGCGGGCTTTTCGGATTCCCCGCAGGAGACAAAAACCGCCCCGGCCATTACCAGCGCCGCCATGATTGCCAGCGCCTTTGCAGATCTCAATTTCAGCATTGCCTTTTCCTCCATTTCATCACGCTTGTACGATAGTAAATGAACGATCCACCAATCAGAACCTATGCTATATACCGAAGGCGAAGTTTGTGCGTCAAGATAAAAAAATCTTGCTGCAGCTGACAGATACCGATATGGAGGTACTAGAAAATCCTGGAAAGATGCGCCTGGATCGGCAGGCGAACGGCAGAGGCAGGGATCCTTCATGATGGAGCCACCCATCACCTTTCGAAACATCGGCATCGTGGTCAAGCCGGACGCCGAGGCCAGGGCCAAGGCCGACGAGCTGGAAAAATGGCTGGGCGGAAGGCAAATCCAGGCGTTTCGCATCCGAAGCCCGATGCCGAGCCAGGGACGCTCGAGCCTGCCCGGGCCTGTGCCTCCCCAGGAGCTCGACGCGGTTTTCGTGCTGGGCGGCGACGGCACCTTTTTAAGCGCCGCCCGATGGATCGGCGACCGGAATATCCCGCTGCTCGGAATCAAGTTCGGCCAGGTGGGGTATCTGGCGGCGGTTGCCGCGGAAAATCTGTTTTCGGCCGCCGAGGCGGTGCTGCAAAACGCCCTGGTGACCGAAACCAGGATGCGTCTTTGCGTGGAAATGTTCCGAAACGGCGATGCGGTGCTCCGGGAAACGGTTCTCAACGACGTGGTCGTCAACAAGGGGGCGCTGGCCCGGCTGGCCCATATCCAGACGGATATCGACGGCCGGTACCTGACCACTTACAGTGCAGACGGCCTGATCATTGCCACGCCCACCGGCTCGACGGCATATTCTCTTGCCGCCGGAGGCCCGGTGATCCACCCGGCGGTACCGGGGATCATTCTAACGCCGATTTGCCCCTTCACCCTCACCAACCGCCCCCTGATCGTGCCGGACCAGGCGGAGATCACCCTTCGGTTGGGCGAAAAATCTTCGGACATCATGCTCACCATGGACGGTCAGGAAGGTTTCGAGGTCCGAAGAAACGACGTCATCCGCGTCCGCAAGCACACCCACCCCCTTCAGATGCTCACCCTGCCGGGACAACGATACTACGACGTGCTCAAGGCCAAGCTCCGGTGGAGCGGTGGACGGGTGTGATATGGAAACCAGACTGTTTCGGCCGATCCGGCTGAGCAGGCGATCCAGGGTCATTTGGGCGGGTCCCGATCTGGTTGACATCCCGCCGTTATCACAATATAAGAAGCTGAAACGTCAACACATTTGTCCCGGTGCGAAAGCCTTTCATGGCCCTGTTTCAGAATCGGAAAAGGAATGTCAAGCTGCATTCCGCCCTCATCTCTGCGGCAATCCTTCTGGCCGGGATTCTGGCCTACGTCATTGGGTTTACCTTTTTAGACACCATCGAACTGAAGACCATGGACATGCGGTTTTTGGCCCGGCAGCGCATTGCGCCCGGACCGGAGATCGTGCTGGCCGTGATCGACGAAAAGAGCATCGCCCGGGAGGGCAGATGGGTCTGGCCGCGGTCGAAGATCATCCGCCTGGTTGAAAAGCTCTCCGATGCCGGAGCCAGGGTGATCGCCTTTGATATCGGTTTTCTGGAGCCCGATGACCAGCGGATCATTCGCGTGCTGGAACAAGTCGAGTCGGCGATGTCTGATCTGAAGCCCGGTGACGAGCGGCTGAAAAAGCGCGTGGAAGCCCTTAAGTACGCTTCGGACAACGACCGGCAGCTGGCCGCCGCCATCGGCGATGCCCGACCCGAAGTGGTCCTCGGCTATTTTTTCCAGATGGACCCGGAGGTCCTGGACCACATGAGTGCAGAGGAAATCGGCAGGCACCAGCAAAACATTCAGGGCTCCGCCTACAAGACGGTCCGTTTTGCATCCGCCGATGCGCAGCGCGTGCCGTTGATCCGGGCGGTGGCCCCGCAATCCAACATCCGGGTTATTTCAGAGGCGGCCGACTACTCCGGATATTTCAACATGTATCCGGATCCGGACGGGGTGGTGCGGTGGATGCCCGGCGTGCTCCGGTTCAACGAGGCGTATTATGCCCCGCTTTCCCTCGCGGCCACCAGCGCCTACCTGAAGGAGCCGTTGCGGCTGGAGGTGGCCGAATACGGCGTGGATCAGATCAAGCTCGGAAAACTGAGCATTCCCACCGATGAATTCGGGCGTATCCTGATCAACTATCGGGGAGAAGAAAAGACCTTTCCCCACATATCGATCACCGACATTTTACACGACGACATCGACGCCGATGCACTGGCCGACAAGATCGTCGTGGTGGGGGCGACCGCGGTGGGCATCTACGACCTGCGGGTCACCCCCTTCGGAACGGTGTTCCCGGGTCTGGAAATCCATGCCAACATCATCGACAGCATCCTTTCCCAGGACTTCATGTACCAGCCGGCCTGGGCGGCGATGTTCGACGTTCTGGTAATGGTGGTCAGCGCAGCGATCCTTGGGGTTTTGCTGGCGCGGGTCGGAGCCCTGTCCGGCGCCCTGGTCGGCGGGTCGCTTTGCGTCCTGTATGTGCTTCTCTGCCAGTTTCTGTTTTCCTATCAGGGGTGGGTCCTGAACCTGGTCTACCCCCTGACCGTCATTTTGCTGATCTATGCGTCGGTGACGGTCTATCGTTATCTGGTCGAGACGCGTCAGAAAAAATTCGTCAAAGACGCGTTTTCCACCTACCTGGCCCCGTCGGTGGTCAACAACCTGCTCGATTCCCCCGAAAAACTCGTGCTGGGAGGGGAAAAGCGGGTGATCACAGCCTTTTTTTCCGATGTTCAGGGATTTACGAGCATCTCCGAGACGCTTCTTCCCGAAGAACTCGTCGAACTGCTCAACGAATTTTTAACGGAGATGACCGATATCATCCTCCGCCACGAAGGAACCGTGGACAAGTTCGAGGGAGACGCCATCATCGCCTTTTTCGGCGCCCCCAACGACCTGGAAAACCAGGCGGAGGTCGCCTGCATGGCGTGCATCGACATGCAAAAAAGGCTGGCCGAGCTTCGGAAAAAATGGCAGGGGCAGGGCCGGCCCGACCTTTACATGCGCATCGGTCTGTGCACCGGCCCCGCGGTCGTGGGCAACATGGGCTCCCGAAGCCGGATGGATTACACCATGATGGGGGACACGGTAAACACCGCCGCACGGCTCGAGGGCGTCAACAAGGTCTACGGCACGTACACGATGATCAGCGAATCGACATACACGGCCGCCGGCGGATGGATCCGGGCCCGGGAACTGGATGCCATCAACGTGGTGGGCAAAAAAGAGCCGGTCAAGATCTATGAGCTGATCGGATATCCCTCAGACGTGGACGAGCACATGCAAAAAGCCGCCGAGATATACAGCCGTGGGCTTTCCGCCTATCGAAGCCGCCAGTGGGACAAGGCCGCCGCCTATTTCAGCAAGGCAATGAGGTTTCAACCGGAGGACCGGCCGAGCCGCATCATGATGGAGCGCTGCCGGCGATACAAAGCAGACCCTCCCAACGAGACATGGAACGGCGCCTTTACCATGACGACAAAGTAGAAACGTGGTAAACTCGTCGTCCTACAAAAAATGTGGAATTTGAATTCATGCGCAAAAAATTGACGGATTTTTGGGTCTTGATCGTCTGATGCATGCCCATGACCAGAAATTCGGTTCGGCGGTCGTATCGGAATAAGATTATGTGATTGTTTGATATTCTGTTTTGTCAGGTTGTATTGGCATTTTACTTGCTTGGTTTTCGATGTTGACGTGTCATCAGCGCATTAAGGGAAGGGTGGTATGGATGTGATGGAAATGGAGTTTACCGGCGGCCGGGGCAGAGGAAGCACGGCGAACAAGGCGATTTCAGCCGCCTTGCTTTTTTTCTGGATCTTTTTGCTGGTGCCGCCGCCGTCCGGTGCCGAGACCGTCACCGCCAAAGGCTTCAGTTTTTTCGAGCCGGGAAGAGAGATGATCGCACGGGAAAAGGCCCTGGACGAAGCAAAGCGGGCCGCCATCGAAGCGGCTATGGGGACCATGATCGAATCGAGGACCGTGGTGGAAAACTTCGAGGTGGTCAAGGACCAGATCTTCAGCCGGGCCGCTGGGTACCTGACCGACCTTCAGATCATCGAGGAGACCAAGACCGATCTGGGCACATACGAGGTTACCATCCAGGCCGATGTGAAGGTCTCCGTGCTGGTGGACGACCTGGACCGGTTCCGGAACATGATCCAATGGCAGCAGAATCCCCGGATCAGCATCGGCCTGGAGCCGGGCATCGATTCGGAGGTCGTCCCAACCGCGACCAAGGCCGTCAATCTTCTCAGCGACAGGCTCAAAAAAAACGGATTCAAGGTGTTTCGGCATGGGGAGGAGGGCCCGGCGCTGCAAATGGGCTTTCTCGTCGCCCTGTCCCTGGAGATGTCGACCCGGCAAACCAAATATCAGGGCATCGAGCTGACGCTCAACGAGGTCGGCCTGACCTCGAACATATACCGGCCCGGTGACGGCGAAGTCGTCGCCACGGCCAGCGCGGTAGAGTCGATGCCGGGGGAGAACCGGCTCCAGGTTCTCGACAAGGGAGCCCGGGCCTGCGTAGACGCCGTTTGGAAGGATCTGAGGGACAAACTGCTGCGGCTGTGGGAAAAGGAGCTGTACAGCGAACGGGAGATATTTCTTGTTGCAAAGAACGTCGACAGCAGCGCCCAGGCCCATGAGATCGCCGGCCTCCTTCAGTCCGATGTCAGCGGCATCCTCGGCGCACGGATCATCCGGTATGCGGAAGGCGCCGCAGAGATGAGCGTTCGCTATCGGGGCTGGCCAGAGCAGCTTTTCAACGAAATGCAGCTCTCTTATTTTACGAGCCGGTATTTCGATTCGCAACTCGAGTCGATGGCCGGAAACAAAATGACAATCCGCATAAAATAGGTATTCTCGGAGGCACGGGAGGAAGAACCATGAGAATCGTCAGACCGGTGAAGATTGGACTGGCCCTGCTTTTCCTGATGTTGATGTTTGCATGTGCTGCAGGGCAGAAGCAGTTCGACGTTGGGATGCAGCTTTCTGCGGCGGGCAAGTACAAGGAGGCGATCGCCTATTTTAAGCAGGCGCTGGAAAAAGAGCCAAACAACGAAAAATACCAGCAGGCCCTGCACGAACTCAAGGAGAAGCTGGTCGGACAGTTCGTGGGCGAGGGAAAGACCGCGATCAAGTCCCAGACCCCGATCACCATCGGCGCCATCTCCAAGGCCAAGTCTGCCCTTTCCGAGGCCAAGGGAATCGACGCCGCCCATCCGGACGTGAAGGCTTTGGAAGATACGATTGTACGCCAGGAGCAGGCCCTGGTCACCGAAATCGAGAACCTTTACAACGCCGCCCGTTCCGCAGTGGACGCCGGCGATTGGCTCAAGGCCTATTTCAGCCTGCAGCAGATTCAGAGCCGCTATCCCAACTACGAAAACAGCTACCAGATGCTGAACACCGTCAGCGAACAGGGATCGCAGGCGCTGTTTGCCGAGGCCAAGAATCGTTTCGATGCGGAAGACTTCCGGGGCGCCAAGGACCTGCTCCGGAAGGTGCTGGCCCTGAAACCCGACAGTGCAGAAGCGCGGGAGCTGCTGGCGATGGCCGAAGAGCGCGACAGCAAAGCCTACTTCGTGCAGCAGGCCCGGGAGGCGGTGATGGCCCAGCAGTGGGACCGGGCGGTGAAGACCTATGAGCGGGCCCTGGAGTACGATCCGGAAGACCAGGATCTGCGAAAGCTCATCGGCCATGTGCGCACCAAGGCCGGGCAGTTCTACATCCGCAAAGCCACAGGGCAGATGGACGAAGGCTGGCTGTTCAAGGCCGTTGAAACCTACAACGTGGCCGCCGAATACATCAATGATCCCACCGACTACCAGATCAACAAGCTCCGGCGCGATCTCGTCTCCCGCGCCAATTACGCCGCCGGCCAGTTCAAGGAACAGGGCCGGTATGGGGGGGCCTGGTTCTGGTACAGCCAGATCAAGAAAATCGATCCGGACTATCCGGACATCTTCTTTCTGTCCCAGGCCATGGAAGACCGGATCAAGGAGCGGGTGCAAAAATCGATCGCCGTTTTCGACTTCGGAAGCCCTTCGGATAACAAGGACGCCGGCATCATCGTGGCCAACAACCTGATCACGTTTCTGTTCAACAACGCCAGCGGAGACATCAAAATCCTGGAGCGGGAAAATCTCAAGTCGATCCTAGAAGAAATGAAACTGGGCCAGATCGGCGTCGTCTCGGCGGCCAGTGCAAAGGAGATGGGACGGGTCTACGGCATCGACGTGGCCATCATGGGAAGCGTGCTGCTGTTCAAGGTCGATTCGAGCGTCTCGGACGGGACCAAATCGGTTCGCTACCAGGTCGGTGAGAAGATCGAGGACAACATCGAATATCTCAACTGGAAGGCCAGAAACCCGAATCCGAAACAGGAGGCGCTGGCCGCCGCGCCTCCGGCAAAAATCAAGATTCCGGAATTCAGCGAAAAGGACTACGCGGTATCCAACCACAAGAAGGTCGGTTTCGTGCAGCTTTCGTTTCGCATCGTCGACGTGCGAACCGGAGAGAACATCCAGGTGCGCACCGTGGAGCGAAAGGAGACCGTGGAGGACATCACCAGCGCCGGACTTCCGGAAGCCAAGGTCAAGTTCGATCCGCTGGAGATCCCCACCGACACGGAGCTGCTTCAGAAGATGACCGCCGAAGTGGTGGCCGAACTCGGCCGCGAGGCCCTCCGGCCCCTGCAGAACCTGGAGCAGACCTACTTCAACGAGGGAGAAAAGCTGCTGCGGCGGCGGGACAAACTCGGCGCCGCAGAAAGTTTTGTCGACGCCGTATTCGACGAAAGACTCAAACAAATCCAGGACTCCCCGATGACGAAAAAGGCCAGCGAGAACCTGGACGAAATTTTTAGGGATTACAGGGTCAGCCTGGGAGGGTAACTCATGTGTCGAGCCCGGAACCTGGGTTGGTGCCTGCTGCTGGCAGCCGTCTTGCTGCTGATCAGGACGACGGCCTGCGCCGCGCCCCCTGTCGAGAACACCCTGGCGATCCTGAACCTGAGGCCGACCAATTTCGAGGCCATGGGGTACAACGGCGAGATTCTCTACGCGCTGATCTCTGCCTTGGAAAAGGAAAAGTCGGTGAAGCTGGTGCCCCGCCGCCAGATGGAAGACAAACTGTTTCAAGCGGGGCTGGTCCAGGGGGATTCGCCGGATATGGCGATGGCGGCGGCCAGGGCTCTTGGGATTCGCTACGTACTGTTTGGAAACGTCACTAAAGATGGGCAGCAGATTCTGGCGAACATGAACCTGATGGACGCCCAGTGCCGCCGGGTGGCCGAATCATGGACAGAGGCTTACGGATCCAGACAGGACATCCTGGCAAAGATCCCCCAGTTTGCCGCTGCGCTGGCCGCTGCGCTGGTACGGGCGGGCAGCGACCAGGGCGGTGCCGAACTTGTACAAGCAACGCCGATCGCTCCGAAGGTGACCCTCGAGACGCTGGGGGCCGCCGGGGAAGGGGACAAGGTCGTCGTACGCTGGAAGATCTCGGCAACGGAGGCGATTGCCGGCTATCAGCTATACCGGTCCGAGAGCCCGGAGGGGCCTTACCAGTTTCTCGGCCGCAGCCAGGAGGCGGAGTTTGTCGACAAGGCCATTCGAAAGGGGCGAACCTACTATTACCGCATCGGCGTCGTGCTCGTCTCCGGCCGGGAAATCACGATCGACCGAACCGCCGAAATCCGAAATGCCGGAGAAAAACTGCCGCATCCGCCGCTGATTTTGGGTGCTGCGGGGTTCGTGCGGCGGACCGAGGTCAAATACGTCCCCAACCTGCTAAACGACCAGGAAAAGTTCTCCATCGTCGAGTACCGGATCCATCGCAAAGCCGGGCATTCCGACCCCTGGACCGCTATCGCCACCACCGGGGCAAAACTCAGCTCCCAGCAGGAGCTGGGATTCACCTTCGAAGAAACGGCAAACCTGGAAGACGGAAGCACCTACTTCTATGCCATTTCCAGCGTGGACCGGAAAAAACGGGAAAGCCCCCTGTCGGACCCGGTTTCGGTCAGCACCGTTTCCCGCCCTCAGCTCCGTTTGGAAAAGGACCACCAGCTGCGGAAAATCGATCTCGCCTGGCAGCTCATCGATCAGGCGGAGGGCTATTACCTGTATCGTAAACAGGCCGCGGAATCCTGGCAGCGGGTCGAAAAGGTCCGTGCACAGCCGTCTTTTCCTTACACCGACGAGGACGGACTGGAAGACGGACAGCAGTACGAATACCGGATCACCGCCTACGATGCCAAGGGAGAAACCGGCCCCAGCAATGTGGTCACTGCCAAGACCAAAGCACTCCCCCCGCATCCTGCGGACATCGTCGCCCGAAGCGGCATGGTCAAGTCGGTGGCGCTGGCCTGGACGCCGGTGGACGACCCGGACGTGGGCGGCTATGCGATCTATCGGGGCGCGGCCCCGGACCGTCTCGAGGCGTTGACCAAGCTTAAAGGATACCGGAAAAACAGTTACCAGGACAAAGGAGTTGGGTTTTCCTCTCTTGCCGACGGCACCGATTATCATTACGCGGTGGCCAGCTATAACCTGTTCGGTGCCGAAGGGCAGAAGACCCCGGCGGTCAGGGCGCGGACCAAGCCCCGGCCGTCTGCCGCAGCCGGACTCCGGCTCTCGGCCCTTCCAGACCGGATTCTGGTCCAATGGGATCTGAACAGCGAACCCGACATTGACACATACCGTTTGTATCGAAGCCGCGGGGGCGGCGGCTGGTCCAAGATTGCAGAGATCGGACCCCGGGAATTTTCCTATTCCGACACCGACCTGAAGCCGGACACCGAGTACCGGTACCGCATGATTGTGGAGGATTCAGACGGACTCGAGGGCGATCCGGCGGAAAGCCGGCCGATCCAAAGCCCCGTTGCTGCGTCCAAAAAATAACGGGTCTGTGTACGAATATGAGGGCGATCTGAGGGCGGAAGGGTATCTTCCGGGAAGATACCCTTCCGCCCATGCCCGCAGCCGTAAATGGGTACTGATATACCGAGAAATAGTAGAAACAGGGTCTGAAGCTGGCATAAAAAACCCCCTGCGGATCCCTGAGCAGGCTTTTGCGGCTTTCGGAGCTGCAGGCCGATGGGGAAAGGAACCTGTGGACATGGAACCATTATCTCAAACCCGGCGCCGAGCCTTGAATCGCATCTTGCTGATTCTGGCCGCTGTTTTGCTGGTTGCCGCCCCATCGGGGGCCGCCGCGGCAGAACCGGAACAGCGATTCATCTTGTTCAACGCGGAATACAACTCGAGTCTCAAGCAACTGAGCAAAACGACCGTGTTCATGGAAAAGCGCCTGTTCAAGCTCGACTCGCGAACCGGTGAAACCTGGGTGCTGATCGACGTGCTCCAGGATGGGGAAGACATCCGCTACTGGAAAAAGATCACCGATTCCCAGAAGAAATAAGGTCGGGTGCGCGATTTTAGTTCGGTTTCTCGCTGCGTGAAACACGGCAAGGGTTGCAATCAAACCCTGGAGGCGGCTAAGATGCCGGTCTGCCGCTGCCCGGGGCCAAATACTTGGATGCGGTTTTTTTGAAATCAGGCTTGAGCAAAGGAGGCGTGTCATGAAGAATCTTCATTTACCGACGGCATGGATGCTGGCCGCTCTGCTGCTGTTTCCCCTGGCGTCGTCGGGATCCGATTCCGTTGCATTGATCGAAAGCAGCGGCGCCGGAAGCGTCAACTGGACCGAGGGATATATCGAGGCCAAAGGAATCGGCGCGCCCCCGGAAAAGTACTACGGAAAGCCCAATGCACGGCCGCTGGCCATGCGGGCCGCCAAGCTCGACGCCCTTCGGAACATTTTGGAGGTGATCAACGGGGTGCGGGTGGACTCCACCACCCTGGTGCGGGATTTTACCATCCAAAGCGACCTGATCCGGACCGAAGTGGAAGGAATGGTTCGGGGAGCCCAGGATGTGGACACGCAATACATGTCCGACGGCACCGTCGAGATGGTCATGAGGGTTCCGCTCCACGGCGGATTTTCCGAGATCCTGCTGCCCAAAGACATCCAGCAGGTCGGTTCGATCACCACGGCCGTCGCGCCTAAACAGGACGCGGGGATCTATACCGGCCTGGTGGTCGACGCACGGGGGCTCAACGCGCGTCCGGCGATGGCGCCCAAGGTGGTTGATGAAAACGGCCAGGAGGTCTACGGATCTGCATTCGTCAGCCGGGAGTTTGCTGTCCAGCAGGGAATGAGCGGATATGCCAAGGCGATTGAGGCCGCCGAGAAAAATGAACGCGTCACGGACAACCCCATGACGGTAAAGGGGCTCAAGACCGAAGGCCCGGGCAGGTGCGATATCGTCGTCAGCAACGCGGATGCATCACGGGTCCGCAACGCAGCCGAGCATTTGTCTTTCATGAAAAAATGCCGGGTGATGATCGTCGTCGATTGAGCCGGTTTCGGATGCAGCGGGTAAACGCCCGACCCGAAATCCCATCGAATACGGGTCCGATGCATTTCGTGGACAAGGAGGAATCATGATTTCAAATAAGTGGATCATCGGCTTGGCGGCGATTCTGCTGCTGACATTCAGCGCTTGCGGGCCCAAGCCAATGGCGCCGAAGGCGGAACTCGACACCCCGGAACATCATGTCGCAAACGGCAACAAGCTGCTTAAGGCAGGCAAGCTGGAAGGCGCCTTTGCCGAGTTCAACCGGGCAAAGGAGCTGGACCCGAAACATTCGCCGGCATACCTCGGAATGGGGGTCGTATACGGCCTTCAGGGAAATTTCGAAAAGGGATTTGAGGCGATGAAGACCGCCGATCGCTATGCCAAGGGCGACACCGAAAAGCTCAACGTGGATGTCGGCTACATGCGGCTGTATCTGGCCGGCAAGGAAACCATCGACGAAAACTGGCTCAGGCGGGTGGAAAGCGCCTATCGGGACGCGGTCCGCATCGACGACCAGCGGCCGGAGCCGTATTATTACATGGGACTGGGATACAAGGATTCCTATGAATTCAGAAAGGCGGCCGTCGAGTTCACCCGCGTGCTCGACCTGAACAAAGACCTCGCCGCCGAGGCCGACAGGGAATATGCGGTCATTCAGCGGATCGAACGGGCAATGCCCGGCACCAAGGTCGGAAAGAAAATCGCCCTTCTAGATGAGATCACCCGGGCCGACGTGGCCGCGCTCTTTATCGAGGAGCTGGAAATCGACGAAATATTCCGGCGGCGGATGCCGCGGACCTACGATACCGGCTTCAAGAGTCCGGAAAAGAATTTTCAATCCGGCCAGTACGTGAAAACCCCGCCGGCGACCGATATCGAAGACCATGTGCTCAAAGCCGACATCGATGCGGTGATCGAGCTGGGGATCAAGGGTCTGCAACCGTTTCCGGACCACACCTACCGGCCCTACCAGCCGATTACCCGGGCCGAGTTTGCAATGATGATCGAAGACATTCTGATCAAAATTACCCGGGATGAAACCCTGGCGACCCAGTTCATTGGAAGCCCGTCTCCCTTTCCGGACCTGAGAAGCGATCTTCCGTACTTCAATTCAGTCATGGTCTGCACCACCCGCGGCATCATGGAGACGACCGATCCGGGTACAGGAGAATTCCAGCCGATGAAGCAGGTCACCGGAGCCGATGCCCTGCTCAGCATCCGGACCCTCAAAAACCAGGTCGATAAGTTTTGACCGGGGGAGATGCCGTGATGAGACGAGCTGGCAAAAGCGCCGTTCTGTTGACACTGGCGGTGGTTCTTTCTTTCGGGGCCAGCGCCTTGGCGTCTTCGGATTCGGCCGTAACGGTGAAGATCGGCGGAGAATCGGCCGCTGTGTCTCTGCTGGAAGGAAGCGCCTGGTTGAAAAAGCAAGGCAAGGAGCCGGAGCGGCCTCTTGAAAGCGGTAGCCGGGTCTTTGCCGGGGATGTCGTGCGAACCGGCGGCGGCAGCCGCCTGGAGCTGGCCCTGCCCGAGGGAAGTTTTCTCCGGTTCGATGAGAACACCTCCTTTACGATGATCGCAAGCGCCTATCAGGAGGCGGAGGAAAGCCGCAGTATCCGGATCCGGATGATTCTCGGAAAGGCCTGGGCGAGGGTCAGCCGACTGTTCAAGGGGCGCGGGGGGTTTGCTATCGAAACCCCGACGGCCGTGGCCGGTGTGCGGGGGACGACCTACCGCCTCAACCTCGAAAGGGATCGTTCGGCCATGGTGAAGGTTTACGACGGGGAGGTGGAAGTCCGAAGGCGGATGATCGAAGACCGCCCCGCCCAGGGGCCGGCACCGCTGAAAGCACCCCATCCGGTGGCCGGGCCGAAGCCGGTAGCCGGGCCTAAGGCGGTGACCATGGAAGAGTGGGTATACATCGTCGGTGCGCTGCAGCAGATCGACGTCCGGGCGGACGGGACGGCCACCGAACCCTTTCGCTTCGACATTCAGGCCGACCTGGACGATTGGGTCCGGTGGAACCAGATGCAGGACCGGATGCACGAGGAAAAGCAATAAAAAAAGGGAGCCGGCAAAAACGCCGGCGCCCCTTTTTTTTTGCATGAAGGGCAAGGCCGCCGGGCGCGGGGGACAGGGGGCCCCTTGCCAGGGGGGCAAATACTTTTT
>JAIPEL010000094.1 GCA_021737185.1 Desulfobacterales bacterium
TTGCTTTTTTATTTTATGAAAACTATGACATTGACATTATTATGGTTTTCCTTCATATGTTCGAAAATTATATTTGATGGAAAACATAGCGATTCGGTTCGGCTCCAATCTTTGTTTTCCTTCAATTTGTCATCGATGCCGAAAGATGGAAAACCATATGCTGCCGTTTGAAATGACCGACGAACAAAGGCGAATCTATCTCGACACCGCCCAACTGCACGAGGCGTACATGGACGCCTTCTTTAAAAGTCGTTCCTACCGTGGCGGCATGCACTGGAAAAAGGCAAAAGGGAAAAAGTATCTCTTTCGATCGTTGGATCGGCACGGCTACGGAAAAAGCCTAGGTCCATCTTCTCAAGAGACTGAAGCCATCTACGACAATTTTCACAAACAAAAAAAGCAGGTACTTACCAAACTGCACCAGTTAAAAGAAAAACTGCGCGAGCAGGCACGATTTTGCAAGGCGGCCCGCATCGCCCGTGTGCCGCGGGTCGTGACCGCGATTTTGAGGCTCCTGGAACAACACCGGCTATTGGGGCGCAATCTTCAGATCGTCGGCACCCATGCCCTGTATGCTTACGAAGCCCGTGCCGGCCTTTTTCTGGAAAGAGGGCTGCTTGCGACCCAGGACATGGATTTGCTTTGGGACATCCGTCCCAAACTCCGTCTTTTCGCTGTCGCAGATACAGATACCAGCGACCTGATCGACATTCTTCAAAGAGCGGACCGCTCATTCGATATGCTCGGCAAAAAGAGTTTTCGCGCCGTGAATCAGACTGGCTATATGGTCGATCTGATCAAACCGGAACCGAAATCGTTTCTGTCGAAAGAAAAGCGCCAGATTGGAGGCACCAGCGATCTCATGGCTGCTGAAATCAAAAACCTTCAGTGGCTCATCGCTGCACCCAAGTTCGATCAGGTCGTTATCGGAGAAGACGGTTTCCCCGCCAAAATGGTTGTGCCCGATCCCCGGGCTTTTGCTGTCCACAAGCTCTGGCTCTCGAGCCAGAAAAACCGGGCAGCAATAAAAAAGAAGCGAGATCGTTCCCAGGCCTTGGCGGTGTGCAAACTAGTTCTTGCGTACATGCCGGAATTTGAATTCAAGCAAGAAGTGCTGCGAATGTTTCCAAAAGATGTCGTTTCCGATGGAGTTCAAGCGCTTGGGACTCCGGACTTGCCGCCGGGATATGGTGAATAAACAGTTTCACCAGCGAAGGATGCATCAAAGGAAGGCCTTATGATTCTCGAATGGTTGAAAAAGAACGTGGTGCTGGGAGACGGGGGAGCCATTTTCGAACTGGAGCGCCGGGGCTATGTCAGCGCCGGGCCCTTTACCCCCGAAGTGTCGGTGGAAAATCCGGAGGCCCTGCTGCAGCTTCAAACGGACTTTGCCCGGGCCGGGGCCCAGGTGATCCAGGCCCTGACCTATTACGCCCACGAAGAAAAGCTCAAGGACATCGGAAAAGAAGGCCAGCTTTCGGCCATCAACACCGCCGCGGTCCGGATCGCCGCCGAAGTAGCCGGAAAATACGGCTGCCTCGTGGCCGGCAATCTCGCCAATACCTGGGTCTATGATCCGGCAGATCCGGAAAGCCATGATAGGACAAGGCGCCAGTTCGACCAGCAGATCCAATACCAGGACTGCGCCGACATCGACTTTTTCATCGCCGAAACCATCGAGTACCTGGGAGAAGCGAAAATCGCCCTGGAGGCGATCCAGGCCACGGGAAAGCCGGCGATGATCACCCTGGGATTCAAATCCCAGGACCGGACCCTGGACGGCGTCGGCCTGGAAGAGGCCTACAAGGAATTGGAAGACCTCGGGGCAGACATCGTCGGCATCAACTGTTTCCGCGACCCCCAACGGATGCTGCCCCTGGCGGCCCGGGTGCGAAAAGCCGTTTCCTGCTTCGTGGCCACCCAACCGGTGGCCTACCGCTGCTCGGAAAAGAGGCCCTATTTCCAGATCCAGCAATTCCAGGGAAGAAAAGCGTTTCCCCTGGAGATGGATCCGTTCGTCCTGACCCGACTTGAGATGGCAGACTACGCGGTCAACGCCAAGAAACTGGGAATCAACTATATCGGCGGCTGCTGCGGAACCGCGTCCCACCATATCCGGGCCATGGCAGAAGCCCTGGGCCGCACCGTAGCCAACAGCCAGTATTCTCCCCGGCTGGGGCTGCACACCATCATCGGAGACAGCGGCCACAAAAAGGAAAGAGACGCGCGCATCCTCTGCGAGCAAAAATACGAGCCGGCGGTCTGCCATTTCTTGTTGACCGAAGACAAAAAGCCTGAAACCGAATAGACACATGTCGGGCTTCACAAGCTCAGCCCAACCTACCCCGTTTCGCCTTTTTTCTTTGAGCAGCGTAGTGCCTTCGGCCGAAGTTTCACATACGCCCCGCCGTCCCGCCCAAAGACGGGATTCGATCAAGAGTGAAACTTCTGCACCGAGCGGCTGCCTGCGTTGGGCCGGAAGGACTATAGCGTGTGCAGATTTACCCCCGGGAACCTTGAAAAGTCCCGATCCTCGCTCAAGATATCATTGACCCCGTTTTCCCTGCAAACCGCTACAATCTGTGCGTCGTATAGCAGATTGCCGTGCGCTCTCGACTGTCGGACAACTTCATAGAGAATATTCCAGTACATCACTCCGGAATTGAGCAGCACGAGGCTGGGAGATTTGACCAACCCTGCAATCGCCTCCAATCCGTCCTCGATGGATGAGGGCGGGTCAAACAGCTTTGGATGGGTAACGACGCGCAGAAATTCGGCGATGCAAAAGATCGGAAGGCCCCAGGGCAAGGGGCTTTCGGCCAGCTCGGTAAGCCGCGACAAGGCCTTGCTGTGGAGCGGAAGCTCTTCACGGTGGGCATAGACCAGGATATTCGTATCAACGGCGATCAAGAGCGCCCTTCCATGCGTTCATATACGCTGTCCCGGTCGGCGATATCGACTCCCGGCACCAGATGTCCTCGAACCGTCCGCCATTTCAGATGAAAGGGCTTTGGCGGCCTGTTCTGACGGCTCAGGCTCTCCCGCAGGGCGGTCTCAACGACCTTGCGGAGGCTGGTATTCTGCTCGATCGCCCGCTTTTTTGCCTCGGCCAGCAGGGTGTCGTCGATGTCGATCGTGGTTCTCATACATATTTGCATAGCAATGAAGCATAAATATGTCAACCCCGCCCCGGCCGCTCGACATGACCCCATCGTGTATTAATTTGAAACAACGTTGGATGGGTTCAAGATTTATAGGGATTGTCATATTTCCGTTCTGTTTGAGAGAGATTGATATGCACTGCCGCCCCGCGAACTCAAGGTCATAGATTGCCTGTTTGACAATCCCTATATGATAAAAAAATCTCTGTTCGGGTGGCTTCGGAAGACATCGTCAACTCGGAACGTTTTTCTGACAAGCGCTCTAAATCATCATCTTGACAGAACCCCTGGGCCTCCGAACCTCTGAACCCGTGAACCTCTATACCCTTGAACCTCTGAACCTCTATAGACATACAGGAGCAACCACGATGAAAACATTACAATACATCATATCCGCCCTTTTGCTGTTGGCATTGCCTGCGGCCGCCTTCGGGGCCATGGGAAACTCTGTAACCTACACGATCGACGGCCGAACCTATGAAGGATATTACGTCAGTCCGTCTGAACGAGCGCCTTTCGTGATGCTCATTCACGACTGGGATGGATTGACCGATTATGAAGTCAAGCGCGCGGACATGCTGGCCGAGTTGGGCTATGCCGTGTTTGCCGTCGATCTGTTCGGCGCCGGCGTCCGGCCCACCGAAGTCAAAGACAAGCGCCAGCATACCGGCGAGCTTTACAAAGACCGTGAGAAGATGCGGGCGCTGATGTACGGGGCCTTGGACGAGGCGAAAAGAAGGGGCGCCGACACGAAAAATGCCGTGGTGATGGGCTACTGCTTCGGCGGAGCGGCGGTGCTCGAAATGGCCCGTTCCGGGGCGGACGTCAAAGGATTTACCACCTTTCACGGCGGTCTGAAGACCCCCGAGGGGCAAGACTACAGCAACGCCCGCGGGCAGATTCTGGTGATGCACGGATCGGCCGATACGGCGATCACCATGGACCAGTTCGCCGCCCTGGCCAATGAACTGGAGGCTGCCGGCATCCCCCACGAAATGATCACGTACGGCGGCGCGCCGCACGCATTTACCGTCTGGGGGGAAGACCGCTACCGGGAGGATGCGGACCAAAAGTCCTGGAGGCGCTTCACGGATTTTCTGGAAGCCACTCTGAAAAAATGAGCAACATTTGTTCGACCCTTGGCACTTTTTAAGTCCGAAACGGCGACAAATGCTCGATCAGGATTGGCCCGGCTTTTTCCGGCAGCACATCCTTGAATCGTTGCCGGTCGACAAACTCGCCTTTTGCTTTCCTGAAAAAATGGGCCGTCCGACCAAAGAGCTGTATACCGTTTTAGCTGCTCTTGCTCTACAACAATATCAAGATCTTACAGACCAAGAGACAAGTAAGCAACTTTCCTTCGACATCCAGTGGCACTACGCGCTGGACTTGGTTGAAGAAAGCGATGACGCCAAGTATGTCTGTCCCAACACCCATGGTGAGGTGTTTTCTCTGTTGACACGCCCTTTAATAGGCGACCCCGATTCGAACTATTCAGGAACCGTTCGAAGCTCCAGTCACGATCGGACAGGCGCTGAATAATTTCCGGAGCGATCACATAGATCTGCGCGCCGAAGCGCCGGCCGCCTTCCAGCGCCATCGACACGCCGGTTCTGACATAAAGCAGGCCTTCAAAGGCATCGAGGCATATTCTGAGCCATCATTTTTATCCTGCTTGACATTAGGACAATAATGTCCTTGACTTGGATTGCAATTCAACCCTTGCTCAACTCAATTCTGCACTGAAATGCCTCGGCAAGGTTCTTGTTATCGATATCAGGGATGCGGCCTAATCCTGTTGAAAGGGCCGATTGTATAAGACCTCCCACTTTTTACTACCCACAAAGATAGGATTTCAGCCTTTTATACCCCCTCCCCTCAATCCCCTCCCACCAGGGGAGGGGAATTTCGGACTTTTTCGGGTTTTATCAAAATTTGGAGGGGACCGGCTACTCGACGACGTACCGCGGATAGGTCTTTTTGGCGGCCCGGGCCGCGGCCGGGTCGATATCGAGGGTCAGAAACGGCCGCTCCCTGGAGGTAACGCCCAGTACCCGGCCGTCTTCGGGTTCGATGATCCAGCCGCTGCCGCCCCACTTCATGCCGTCTGATACCGTGGGGCTGAAGTTCGATGACAAGCACCAGGCGCCGGACACCACCGCCGCGGTCCTCCCCCCTGCGAGCCACTTGTCGGTGGAGAACGAACCGGTCGCCCGGGGGCAGACGAGCAGTTCGGTCCCCTGCCGCCCATATCCCCGGGCGTGCTCGTTGAACCACAATTCGGTGCAGAGCAGAAATCCGATCCGGGCCCGGTCTGTCTCCATCGTGGTAAACTCCTTTGCTCCCCTTTCATACCAGGAGGCTTCCCACCATCCTTCGTCGTCGGGCAGATAGTATTTATGATGAACCGCCCGGTAGCCTTCCTTCTCATCCCACAGGAACGCCTCGTTGAGGCGCCTGCCGTTGCGGACCACCGGCCGGGAGCCTGCCACCGTTGCCGGCAACAGCACAGAAAAGCGCGATATCCAGCGCTCGTGCATCTCAACCGACGCGGTCCAGACCTCCGCATCGACATTTCGGGTGTGAGCGACCCACGGGGCAAACGGCATTTCCGGCAGCACCACCAGCTCGCTTTTTTCGGATCTGACGTGGACGACGAGTTTTTCCCACTCCTCTGCCAGGGTGTCTTCGCTGTTTTTCAGTTCACATACGGTTGCTTTCATCGCTGCTCCAAATGGGGTAAGGGCGCCGGGTAAAGCCGTGCCGGAAACAGCCGCTCTGTGTCAAGATAAGTTTGCCTCTTCGGTGAAGTTTCATACGAGCGGGGCCTCTGGCCGCCGGAGCGTCCAGTTTGATCAATGGTGAAACTTCCCCCGAAGTCTCTGTCGATGTAGTGAACGGCCTCCGTTCCGTTCACATCGGCACGGCAGGGACGCCGTGCCCTACGAAAAACCCCGGCTTTGGACGAAGTTTCACATAAGCCCCGCCGCTGGCCGCGAGGCAATCATTTTGATCATAATTGTAACTCCGCTCTTCCGATAAGGTATCTATACGAATTTTATTTCTTTTTCGTTCATTTTCTTTGCTCGCCCAAAGAAAATTAATCACGCCTGTGGCGTGACGCCCTGCGCCCCGCTTCTCCCTGCGCTTCTCGATCCGGCCGGATCTGCGATGCTCGGCGCGGAGCGATAGGTTTCCCCCGAGGGAATTCACTGGCCGACCTTTGGGACTATTTTCATGCGAGCGCCGCCGCCGGCCAGCGCGGCCGACCAGTTTGGTCAAGAATGAAACTTCTCCACCCGTCATCCCGGCCGTAGCGAAGCGGAGAGCCGGGATCCAGAAAAATTTAGATTCCGGGTCAAGCCCGGAATGACGAACTTGATAGGGCGAAGTTTCAGACAAGGACTACGGGGCTCTTCCCGGAAGCCGTAAAAAGGCGCGTGGGCCGGGCGGCGATTGACAGACGGCGTCTTTCTGATACGGTGGCCCGGAAAGGAGCGATGCATGAAAATGAAGATTGAGCAACAGATCATACGCATGGCCGTCGAAAACGGGGCGACCCTGGCCGGACTCGCCGATGTGAGAGCACTGAAGGCCTCCCCTTCGCATGTCATATATTCGCAGATGGGAGATTATACGGGCGTCGGCACCGTCAAAGACGGCGGCGGCCTGCCGGTCCATCAGCTGTTCAACTGGCCGGACTCGGCCAAGTTCGCGCTGGTGATCGGGCTGGCCCACCCGAAAGACCGGCCGGAGCTCGACTGGTGGGACGGCAAAGGGACCCCCGGCAACCGGATGCTCATCGACATCATGGCCCGGACGCGGAAGCGGATCGAAGCCGATTTGAACATCGGCACCCAACCACTTCACTATTATGTCGAAAAGGGGGGCGTTTTTCTCAAGGACGCGGCGGTGCTGGCCGGGCTCGGGTGCATCGGAAGAAACAACCTGCTGGTGACCCCCTCCTGCGGCCCGAGACTCCGGCTCAGGGCGCTTTTTCTGGAGGCTGAAATCGATCCGACCGGGCCGGTTTCCTTCGATCCCTGCAAAGACTGCCGGGTGGACTGCAGAAGGGTCTGCCCGGAAAAGGCCATGAACCAAAAGGCGCCCGTGTTCGAGTCCTTCGGCAAGGACACGGACCTGCCCGCCAGAGACGGCGCCTATGACCGGCAAATCTGCAATATCCGGATGGAAAAGGACGTGGCCGCCGGAAGGAAAAACACCGCAGGCGAACCGGGTCCGATCAAATACTGCAGAAGATGCGAGTTCATCTGCCCGGTGGGGAAATAGGATACCGGTGCAAAAGCAGCGAATGCTTCTTTGAATCCGGTCCTCCATAAAGCTCCAGGAAGTTCGAGCCGCAGCCGGTGGAGGCACGCGCGCAGTTCTAGTCCGCGTTGCCGTTAACGACCAAATCCCGGCCACGACGGAGCGTGGCCCTCCAAGCCAAAAACCCCACGGCCTCCGGCTCCCCGAAACTGGAGCTTGAGGATTCCGGATAAGCGCGTTAATAAAATCGCGCCAGCGATTTTATTATCCGTCCAGATCGAGCTCCGCCTTGCATTGGTTGCATCTGACGGCCCCCCTGAACACCTTGTTTCCGCATTCGGGGCAGTGGTAGCGGGCCTCTTCATCGGCAATCCATTTTTCGGTGAAGAGAAAAACCGATGCGCCGGACCGGGGCGATATTGTCTGGCTGCAGTTCAGCCCCCGCCGCGGCCACGAGCAGGATGGTCGCCGTCCCGCCCTGACGGTATCACCGAAAGTCTACAATGAAAAAACCGACCTGGCGCTGTTTTGCCCGATAACAAGCCGCATCAAGAATTATCCTTTCGAGGTAGAGCTGTCCGGCGATCTGCCGGTGTCAGGGGCGGTGCTGACCGACCAAATAAAAAGCCTGGACTGGCGGGCAAGGAAGGCTGAGCGGATCGGTAAAGTACCGGCCGGCGTGATGTCCGAAGTTCTGGCCAAGCTGGCGGCCCTCGTCACTTGAAGTTTAAGGGATCATCTGGCGATCCTCCGAAGACATGATGAAGGACATCGGCACCTTGACCACCGAAGGAATGATCGAAACCGACCGGACCATACTCGGGATCTTGCTGGAAAAGCAGTTCTCCGATGTCTGATCGCCCCGGACCCGGGCTCCCGGGTGAGGTGGGCGGCGGTGCTCACCTATGCGCCGATTTCGGCCACCGGTCGCCCCGTGGCAGAGCGCTGCGGGGACAGCCGGGAAACGATCACCGAAATTTGAGCGCAAACATCGCTTCGTGCCCGCGCAATTGGCAAGTAACCCGCCGGAGCGCCGTCTGTCAGGCATCGCCCTGCTACTGCATCTTATAGTCGATTTTCAGCTTAGAGCGCTTGTCAGAATAACGTTCCGATAGCAATGATTGACGCTTGACTGAATCTCCCTGCAGCCCCGCCAAAGCGTGATTTCCGCTTAGCTCCAACAAGCTGCAGGATATCAAAGCGGGATCTGATCTTACCCCCCTCACCCTGGCCCTCTCCCACCAGGGGAGAGGGAATAATTTTGTATCCCTGCTGCAAGCAACAGGGAATCTTCAAGTTGAAAGGGGAAGCCCATGTCTGATGCAGATCATGAGCAGGTAAGCATCAACACCATCCGCACCCTGGCCATGGACGCGGTCCAGGCGGCCGACTCCGGCCACCCGGGAACCCCCATGGCCATGGCCCCCGTGGCGTACACCCTCTGGCAGCGGCACCTGCGCTTCGATCCGAACGACCCCATCTGGCCCAACCGGGACCGCTTCGTATTGTCCATCGGCCACGCTTCCATGCTGCTATATGCCTTGCTGCACCTGACAGGGGTCAAGGCCGTCAGCCCGGGATACGAGGTGCTGGGCGAACCGGCAGTCAGCCTGGACGATATCCGCAACTTTCGCCAGATCGACAGCCGGACCCCGGGGCATCCCGAATACCGCTTGACATCCGGTGTGGAGGCCACCACCGGGCCCCTGGGCCAGGGGGTGGCCGGCGGCGTGGGCATGGCCATCGCCGGCCGTTGGATGGGGGCCTATTTCAACCGCCCCGGCTTCGACGTCATTGATTTTAACGTCTATGTCCTCGCCGGCGACGGGTGTATGATGGAAGGGGTCAGCAGTGAGGCCGCCTCGCTTGCCGGCCACCTCAAGCTTTCCAACCTATGCTGGATCTACGACAACAACAAAATCACCATCGAGGGGCGCACCGCCCTGGCCTTCAGCGAGGATGTGGCCGCACGCTTTTCCAGCTATGGCTGGAACGTGCTGCAGGCCGGCGATGCCAACGATCTGGAAGCGCTCTCCAGGGCATTTCAAGCCTTTCACCAAACGGCGGATCGGCCGACCCTCATCATCGTGGACAGCCACATCGCCTACGGCGCTCCCAACAAGCAGGATACCGCGGCGGCCCACGGCAGCCCCCTGGGCGAGGAAGAAATCCGTCTGGCCAAACGCAGCTATGGGTGGCCGGAGGATGCCCGGTTTCTGGTGCCGGATGAGGTCGTCTCGCATTTCAAACAGGGCATCGGCGACCGTGGGCGCGGCCTGCGCGGCGCGTGGTTCGACCGGTTCGAGGCTTACAAGAAAGCCTATCCCGACCTGGCGGAGGCCTTCCGTAAAATGCACCATCGTGAATTGCCGGACCGATGGGATAGGGACATCCCGACCTTTTCGCCGGATGAGAAAGGCGATGCCAGCCGGAATACCTCGGGCAAAGTGCTCAACGCCGTCGCTGAAAACGTCCCCTGGCTGATCGGCGGTTCGGCGGACCTGGCCCCTTCGACCAAAACGAACCTGACTTTCGAAGGTGCCGGGGATTTCAGCGCCAATCACCCCGGGGGCCGCAATTTTCATTTCGGCGTGCGCGAGCATGCCATGGGTGCGGTGCTAAACGGCATGGCCCTTTGCAAGGTTCGCCCCTATGGATCGAGTTTTCTGATCTTCAGCGACTACGCCCGGCCGGCCATCCGGCTCGGCGCGTTGATGGAACTCCCGGTGATCCACATTTTCACCCATGACTCCATCGGCGTGGGAGAAGACGGCCCCACGCACCAGCCCATCGAACAGCTGGCATCTTTGCGCGCCATCCCTCATTTGGTCGTGCTGCGGCCCGCCGACGCCAATGAGGTGGTGGAAGCCTGGCGCGTAATCATGACCCTGCGCCACCAGGCGGTGGCCTTGATCCTGAGCCGGCAAAACCTGCCCACCCTGGATCGAAGCCGCTATGCCCCGGCTGTGGACGTCGCCCGGGGCGGTTATGTTCTGGCCGATTCCGGCGGCGGTTTGCCGCAGCTCATCCTGATCGGAACCGGAAGCGAAGTGTCGCTTTGCATCGAGGCCTATGAACAGTTGGCCGCCGCAGGCATCCGGGCGCGGGTGGTGAGCATGCCCTCCTGGGAGCTTTTCGAGCAGCAGGACCGGGCCTATCGCGACAGCGTCCTGCCGCCCGCCGTCACAGCCCGGATATCGGTCGAGATGGCCGCCACCCTGGGATGGGCCAAGTACGTGGGACCGCACGGCGTCAGCATCGGCATGGAGACGTTCGGCGCGTCCGCGCCGCTGCAAGACTTACAAAAGAAATTCGGCTTCACGGTGGAGCACATCGTGGAACATGCCAAAGAACTTGTGGAAAATTTGAAGCAATAAAAGTTGATGCCTTCGTAAAAAGTCCCATAATTGTCGCTCTCGAGGCGGGAGCCCAGAACTATTTGAAATAACTGGATTCTCCTTCGACTTCGCTCAGGATGGTGAGCCTGTCGAACCACCGCCTGCGCGGGAATGACAAAAAAATGAAAATGGTAACTTTTACGATTTCATCAAAGGTTTGGTGCGCCACTTTGCTAAAATTCTTTTTTCTAAACTCCAACTCCAGCAGGAGATGGTTATGACAAAATCATTTGAATCCTTGATAGCCGGCGTGGCCGCAAAGCGCGATCAACTGACGGGCGCCTGTCAAGTCGACACGGTACGAGGCTAACATGGGCGGATCCACGCAGTCCTTGAAACAAAAAGCCGGAAGCGCGGCGGTGGAATTTGTGCAATCGGGCATGGTTGTCGGCCTGGGTACCGGGAGCACGGCGATCTGGGCAGTTCGCCGGCTGGCGGAACTGATCGACAGCAAAAAGTTGGCCGGTATTGTCGCCGTGCCCACTTCGGCGGCGACCGAGGCGGAGGCTCGCAAGCTGAAAATTTCCCTGACCAGCTTGGAGGCGCATCCTTCCGTGGATCTGACAATCGACGGCGCCGACGAGGTCGATCCCAATCTCAACCTGATCAAGGGCGCCGGAGGCGCCCTCCTGCGTGAGAAGATCGTCGCTCAGGCCAGCCGGCGGTTAATGATTGCGGTGGATGAATCCAAGTTATCTTTGCAACTGGGGCAGAACCGGCCCGTGCCGGTGGAAGTGGTCCGGTTCGGATGGAAAACCCAGCAGCAATTTCTGGAAGACCTGGGGGCTTCGGTGTGCTTGCGGATCGGGACAGATGAAAAAATGTTTGTGACGGATCAAGGAAACTACATTCTGGATTGTCGGTTCGGACCGATCCACAACGTCTTCCAGCTATCGGCGCAGCTGAACGGCAGGACAGGGATCGTGGAACACGGCCTGTTTGTTCGAATGACGACCGATCTTATTGTCGCCGGGTCAAAAGGAATTGATCATCGGAAAGCGATTACCTGAAATCGGGAGGCTATTCGGTCAAATATCTGGATTACGACTGATCGTTGAATGAAAAAGGGAGGTAGCACATGGCCGACAACGAGAAAGACGAATCGATCATCAGCCCATGGGATGCGCATAACCAGGCGCTGGTTTCCCACGTTCATCCGTCCGATTGGATAAACCCAACCCCCGCGTCCCGCTACAACCTGGTGGTGATCGGCGCCGGAACGGCCGGCCTGGTCTGTGCGGCGGGTGCAGCCAGCCTTGGAGCCAAGGTGGCCCTGATCGAACGCCACCTGATGGGAGGCGACTGTCTGAACGTCGGCTGTGTGCCCTCCAAGGCCATGATCCGGGCCGCACGGGCCGCCGCCGCTGTGCGCGACGCAGGCCGGTTCGGCGTGCATGTCCCCGATGGGGTCGATGTCGATTTCGGTCAGGCCATGGAGCGCATGCGCCGTCTGCGGGCATCCATCGCCCCCCACGATTCGGCCAGGCGGTTCACAGACCTGGGGATCGATGTGTTTATCGGAGACGGCCGGTTTGTCGACGCCCATACGGTGGAGGTGGCCGGAGATCGCCTGGCCTTCAAAAAAGCGGTCATCGCCACCGGGGCGCGGGCTGCGGCCCCGCCCATCGAAGGGCTGGGAGAAATCTCCTATCTGACCAACGAAACCATTTTTTCCCTGACAGAGCTTCCCGGGCGGCTGGCCGTCATCGGCGCCGGCCCCATAGGCTGTGAAATGGCCCAGGCCTTTGCCCGCTTCGGCTCGGAAGTCTTCTTGGTAGAGACCGCCCACGGCATTCTCCCCCGGGAGGACGCCGATGCTTCCGGCATCGTTTTCGAATCCATGCAAAAAGACGGGGTCAAGCTGCTGTGCTGCGGAAAGGAGCTGAAACTGGCCAGGGCGGACGGCGGCAAAGTCCGACTCACCGTGGAGTCTCATGGCAAGGCGTATGACGCAGTCGTCGACCAATTGCTGGTTGCCGTGGGCCGCGCCCCGAACGTCGAAAATCTTGGGCTGGACGCGGCCGGCGTCGCTTTCACCAAAAAAGACGTGCAGGTCAACGACCAACTGCAAACCACCCGGCCGAACATTTACGCGGCCGGCGACATCTGCTCGCCCTATCAATTCACCCACGCGGCAGACTTCATGGCCAGGATCGTCATCCGAAACGCGCTGTTTTTCGGCCGGTCCAAGGCGAGTGCACTGACGATCCCCTGGTGCACCTACACGGAGCCTGAAATCGCCCATGTCGGGCTGTACGAAAAACAGGCGCAGGAACAGGGCATGGAAGTCGACACCTTCACCAGGGAGCTTGCCGAGGTGGACCGGTCGATTTTAGAAGGGCACACCAACGGGTTGGTGCGGGTACACGTGCGAAAGGGAACGGATAAAATCGTCGGCGCCACCATCGTCGCCGCCAATGCCGGCGACATGATTTCGGAAATCACCCTGGCCATGACCCACAAGCTGGGTCTCAAGCACATCGCCGACACCATCCACCCCTACCCTACCCAGGCCGAAGCGATCCGGCAGGTCGGGGACGCCTATAACCGCACGAGATTGACCCCGTTTGCCAAATCTCTTTTTTCGCGGTTGATGGCCTGGCGGCGGTGAGATCCGCCGGAGATGGCTTGATCAAATAGAGGATATGCAATTTTGATATCAAAACGACCAGATACCAAGCAGTCCGAGCCAGTCATCTGGATGCATTCAGAAAGAACATGCTGAGTGTAAGGAATTGAGGCGCCATACGACAAATCTCCCAAATGGAAAGCGGGCTTGGAAGAAAAACATCGTAAACGTCCAGGACTTCGTCGAGGACCCGGACCGAATCGAAGCCTTTTTCAACGCCAAGGGCGGCTGGCATTGACCTGCCGCTCAAGGTGCTGGTCTGGGAGGATGCCGATAAACAGGTTTGGCCAGGAAGAGAAGCTTCAGAAGATCCTTCAATACTGCAAGTAGATTCCCCTTACACGACAATGACCGAATTCAACGTGTCCTGGTAAGGGGTCGAAGAGAACCTGTCCGCATCCGGTTCATTTTCCCACTGTTTATCGCCCAGCAGATACCGAAACTGGTACTCCCGGTCTTTTTCCAGGTCGACGGTGGCGGTAAATTCCCCGTTTTTCAGCCGCTTCATGGGGTTGGCGGAAAGGGACCAGTCGTTGAACTCTCCGACCAGTTGAGCCCTGGCGGCATCGTTGCCGACCGACTTCGGTATCCGGAAGGTCACCCTGCAAATCGGCTTGCTTTTCAGAAACTGCTTTTTGATGCTCATGCGGGCCTCCTCGGTTCGTGGCTTGGATTCCAGGACTGGCAGCTTCCTGGCCGGTTTCGATGCCCTTGAGTTCGCGGGGCGCCAGTGCATATCAAGCTCTTTCAAACGGAATGGAAATATGACAATCCTTATAAACATGCAAGAGATGTAAAAAGCCCGACGTTTTCTACCCCCACGGCCCAATGGAGATGAATGGATGCCCCCGTCGATGCCGGATCTACCCAAAACGATGCACGGCGTGCAGCTCACCGGCCACGGCGGCTTGGAAAAGCTGGACATCCGCCGGGATATCCCGGTGCCCGCACCGGGGCCGGGCGATGTGCTGATTCGGGTGGCCGCCGCCGCGGTCAACAACACGGACATCAACACGCGAACGGCATGGTATTCGAAACGCGAAGGCACCGGTGAAGATGCGAGCTGGTCCGGCCGTCCCATCCGGTTTCCCCGCATCCAGGGGGCGGACGTGTGCGGGCACATCTCTGCTGTCGGCTCAGGCGTCAGCAAAGACAGGATCGGAGAACGGGTGCTCATCGAGCCGTGTCTGCGCGAGGCGCAAGGCCGAAGTCTTTCCCCACCGTGGTATCTCGGGTCTGAATGCGACGGCGGATTTGCCGAATTCGTGGTCGCAGCCGCCCGCCATGCGTGGAAAATCGACAGCGCATTGACCGACGTGGAGCTCGCCTCCTTTCCGTGCTCCTATTCCACCGCAGAGAATCTTTTGACCCGGGCCAGTGTCAAAAAAGGGGAGCGCGTTTTGGTGACAGGGGCGTCGGGCGGCGTCGGTTCTGCGGCGGTTCAGCTGGCCAAGGCGCGGGGCGCCCGGGTGGCCGCGATCACCAGCACGGCAAAATTCGAAGCGGTGCGAAGCCTGGGAGCGGACGAAGTGCTGCCGAGAGAGGCGGACCTGCTCGAAACCATCGGCGCGGACAACATCGACGTCGTGGTCGATCTGGTTGCCGGCAGTCCGTGGCCGCAGTATCTGGAGGTGCTGCATCCCGGCGGACGCTATGCGGCGGCAGGCGCCGTCGCCGGCCCCATGGTGCAACTGGATGTGAGAACCCTGTATCTGAAAGACCTGACACTTTACGGCTGCACCGTGCTCGACAGCGATGTTTTCAAAAACCTGGTCCGCCGCATCGAACAAGGGGACATAACGCCTTTGGTGGCGCAGGTGTTTGCTCTGGAAGACATCCGCGAGGCGCAACAACTTTTTCTGGAAAAGCGGCACGTCGGAAAGATCGTTCTAAACGATTTATAGGGATTGTCATATTTCCGTTCCGTTTGAGAAAGCTTGATATGCACTGGCGCCCAGCGCACTCCAGGTGATAGATTGGTTGTTTGACAATCCCTATCGGAACGTTATTTTGACAAGCGCTCTATTCATCCCGCCTTCCTTTCCGATATCCCTGCTCAAACTCGGATTTTGCCTTGGCAAAACTTTCCTTGAAGCTATCCCAAGCTTTTTCAAGGCCTTGTTTAAGATCCTCCCAAGAACCTTCACCGGCATTTTGGACGACTTCGATCTTGCTCTCGAGAAGTTGGCGTTTTTCCTTTAGCTTTTCAAGGTGTCGTCGATAGTCGCGCTTTGCCTCGACCTCTGCCTGGTCCGCCTTGGCTGTCATCTGATCAATCTTGGCATTCCATTCATCCAATTTGGCTTTCAGTTTTTGGACATAGACATCTCTTTTTTCAGTCATCTTCATTTCCTCCAAATTCTTGGGAACTTTTTTTCATCCGTCATAGGGATTGTCAGAATTCCGTTCCGTTGGCCCTGCCCGGGATTGACCGGCGACACACCTTCGAGGCAATGGAACGGATGTTTGCCAATCCCTATAAAAGTTTTTTTTCATTGATTTATAACGGTTGCTATGGGGCGAAGTGTGTATTTATCAATATTGATGGTCTCGTAAAAAGGCCGAATATTCCTTTTTCGTCATTCCCGCGCAGGCGGGAATCCAGTATTTTCTAATACTTATAAAGGCCAGATCAAGCGCGACGAAGGTTTCGGAGACTTTTTACGATTTCATCAATATTGATCGGTAGTTTTTCCAAGCAGAATGCTCACAGCTCCGGCCGAAGGCGGGCCCAGGGGCGCGCCTTTTCATAGGCCCGGGCCGCCTGAAGGACCAGGTCGTCCCGGTGCCGGGGACCGACGATCTGAAGCCCCGCCGGCAGACCGTTTGAAGTCATGCCGGCCGGGACCGTGGCCGCCGGATGGCCGGAAAGATTGAACGGATATGTAAAGGCCACCGCACCCAGCAGGGGAACGCGCTCTCCTTCGATGACGGCGGGCGGCGGCCCGCCGGCGGCAAACGCCTCGGTGGGCATGGTGGGGGTCAGTAAAAGATCGAATTGGTCGAACAGATGCTCGAGGCGTCGGTTCAGCTCGAGCCGGAGTTTTTGAAATCCGTCGATCTCTGCCACCGTCAGCGTCTTTGTCTTTTCCACCATGGCCACCAGGGTCTTTCCGAGCGCTTGCCGGTGCGCTTCCAAAGCACCGCCAATCTGGGCGTAAATGTCCGTGCAGATCAGCGGCATCCAGGCGTCTGCCGCGTCCGGCAGCGCCTCGGTCCACAGTTCGAGCCGGTGGCCCATCTCTTCGAAGGCGGCGGCAGCCTCCTTGGCGCAGGCCATCACGTCCTTTTCCACCCGGGCATATCCCAGGTCCGGACTGAAGGCGACGTTCAGGCTGTCCGGCAGTTCATCGAGCTCCGAAAAAAAGGATCGCCGCGGTCCGGGCAGCGAATACGGATCTGCCGGATGGGAGCCGGCCGTGCAGTCCAGGTAAAGGGCGGCATCGGCCACCGAACGGGTCAGCGGTCCGGCAACGGTCATGTGGCTGAAGGTCAAGTGGGACTGGGGGCCTATCGGGATCCGGCCGAAGGAAGGCTTCATGCCGAAGCATCCGCAGTAGCAGGCCGGAATCCGGATCGATCCTCCGGCATCGGAACCGGTGCATAGCGGCACCAGCCCCGCGGAAACGGCGGCGGCCGAACCGCCGCTCGACCCGCCGCAGGTCCGCTGCAGGTTCCAGGGATTGCGGGTCACCCCAAAGAGCCGGTTCTTGGTAAACCCGGTAAAGCCGAACTCCGGCACGTTGGTCTTTCCCACCACGATCGCCCCGGCCGCCTTGAGCCGGGCCACCTGCACGGAATCTTCTGCGGCCAGGTTGTCCTTGAACGGAATGGAACCGAAGCTGGTCACGAATCCTGCGGCGTCTTCCAGGTCCTTTACCCCCAACGGAATGCCGGCAAGCGGTCCGGGATGTTTTCCCCGGGCGATCGCCTCGGTCATGGCTTTGGCTTCTGCCAGGGCCGTTTCCGGATCCAGGGCGCAAAACGCGTTCAGGGACGGATCCACCACCTCGATCCGCCGGAGGGTTTCTTCCATCAGTTCCAGCGGAGAGATCTCTTTTTTAGCGACAAGCTCTGCCAACTCGTGGGCCGTCTTGAAAAGGATCGAGGTCATCGTTTTTCGTTCCCCCAGGCCTGTTCTTCTTCCCATATCGAAAATTCATTCCCGGCAACCGGATGCTTCTCGTACCCTTGACGGTGTCTGCGCTCCATCTGCTCGATGCTATACCGGGCAAGCGCCTCTCGGAGCGCCTGTCTCGTGAACGCCGAACGGCTCGTGTGAAGCTCCTTTGATACGCGATCGACAGCTTCGACAAGATCCTCATCGAGGGTCATCTGTACGGTTTTCATGTCATACCTCGCAACGTGCAATTCTATAGCTGTGATAATCAACAAGGTTATCCGGGTCAAACCTTATCTTGATTCCATGACAGCCCGGTTATCGACTGCGCCGGAGATGTTCAATAAACAGGATAGTAAAGTTTCATACAAGTGGGGCCTCTGGTCGCCGGGGCTTCCAGTTTGATCAATATTGAAACTTCCCCCGAAGCCTCTGCCGGTACACCAACTGTTTGATTGGCCCGATTCGGCAAGATCCGCCCTGGTGATCGGCCTGTCCCACCCGAAAGACCGGCCCGAGCTCGACTGGTGGGACGGCAAGGGAACGCCGGGAAACCGGG
>JAIPEL010000013.1 GCA_021737185.1 Desulfobacterales bacterium
CTTATGTGAAACTTCATTCGAAGTCGGGGCTTTTGTAGGGCACGACCTCCGTGTCGTGCCGGTCTGAACGGCACGGAGGCCGTTCACTACATCGGCAGAGACTTCGGGGGAAGTTTCACCCCTGATCAAACTGGTCGGCGCGGCCGGCCAGCGGCGGGGCTCGTATGAAACTTCACCACTCTCAGCCCGTCATCCCGGCCATAGCGACCTGTCCGGCGTAGCCGAAGGCGAAGAGGGAAGCGGAGAGCCGGGATCCAGAAATACCTGGATTCCGGGTCAAGCCCGGAATGACGGATTGGGAAGTCTCACCCTTGATCAAACTGGTCGGCTCAGGCCAAAAAATTCCTATAGAATTCCTTCCGGCAAACCCTGAATCCCGCCTCGGCGGGAAACCCCGAACCCTGAACGCCGCGCCAGAGGCGGGGCTTATATGGAAGTCGGTTCCTTTGCGCTTCGGGTCTTTACCTTCCATCAGGCGCCGTCTCGATTGCCCGGGGTGAAGGGGGCTCTCCGGAAAGCAGGCGCGAAGGCTGTGCTGAGATTTCTTCCAGGAGCCGGTTGAGGTGCTCGCTGCTGAGTCTCAACTCCCGGAGGGTGACGGCAAGCTGCCGTTCGGTTCGGGCCAATCGCTGCTTTCCGTCTTCGGCCAAGTCCGCCCCTTCTTCAAAGAACCGGTCCGCCTTTGCCACCGCCGCCCGGAAATCGGCCAGGGCCTGCCGGAAATCGGTTTTCATCGCCTCGAAGTTTCGGTCCACCGAGGCTGCCGATCGGGCGACTTTAAAGACGGCTCCGTCCGCAGAGCGGGAAAGATCGGCCATGGCCTTTGCAGCGTCTTCTCCGGCAGCCATGATCCGCTGCCAGCCGGGATCGCTGACCAGGGCGTCCGCCGATTGGATGGCCGCACGCAGATCCCCGGACAGCCCTTCGATTTCAGCATCGTCCAGGGCCCGGTTGAATCGGTCGACCGCCCCTCGGGCGCCATCGGCAATGCCGGCAAAGTCGATGACCTGAAGCTTGTCGATCAGCTCGGAGACGCCTTCCATGAACTGCTTGATGCCGGAGGGTTTGGTGGGGATCACCGGGTGCTCGGTGGGAAAGTCGATTTTCGGAGACAGGCTCGTCTCCTCTTTTGTTGCCTGGTCGAGCTCGATGAACATCAGGCCGGTGATGCCGACCGACGTGAGCTGGGCCACCCAGTTTTCTCTGGGTCTGGCGCCGGATTCGATCTTGAGCACCGCCTCGATCAGTTTCCCGTCCGGCGCCACCCCGAGGCTCTCCACGCGCCCGATGGTCACCCCCCGATACTTTACCGGCGAATCCCGATCGAGGCCCTGCACCGATTCGTCGAAATAGGCGGCATAGTAGTTGCCTTTTTGCAGGTAATGGGACAATCCCAGCCAGACAACCACCGCGGCCACGACCGTAAAACCGACAATGACGAAGAGTCCCACACTGAATTGTGTCTTGATCGAGGCCAACTTGTCTACTCCTCTCCAGCAAACGTTCGGCCTCAGGCAGCATCAGCAGCCTGAAGGGGGAGCAAAGCACGTATTGAAAAATAAATTCGAAGCACGAAATCCGAAATACGAAACAAATCCTAATGACCAAAATTCGAATGATCAAAACAACTGCCGCGTTCCAAATATTGCATTCGCTCTTGTTTTGGTCATTCTGTCATTCTGATTTCGAATTTGTTTCGAATTTCGATATTCGAATTTCGTGCTTTGGTTGTTATTGCCAAAACAGCCCATTTTATGGCCTGCCGGTAGCCGGAAGTTAGCGGGCAGGCGACTCACTTCTTGCTTCTCTGCGGAAAAACCGCCGCACATCGGGGTTGTCTGCGCTGTTGCGCAGGGTCCGCGGGTCGCCCTCGGCGATGATGCCCCGGCGCTTCTTGTCGAGCATCACCGCCCGGTCGGCGACGTTCATGATGCTCCCCAGGTCGTGGGTGACGATGACCATGGTCGCGCCCAGGCTCTGGTTGATGTGCCGAATCAGTTGATCGATCTCGGCGGAAATGACCGGATCGAGCCCGGAGGTCGGTTCGTCCAGAAACAGGATCTCCGGATTCAGGGCCATGGCCCGGGCCAGCCCGGCCCGCTTTTTCATGCCGCCGCTGATTTCCGACGGCAGGTGGCCCTCGAACCCGGAAAGCTCCACCATGCAAAGCTTCATGCGGATCAACTGATCCACGGCTTTTTGGGGCAGCCGGGTGTATTCCATAATCGGCAGCGCCAGATTTTCCGCCAGGGTCATCGACCCGAACAGCGCACTGTTTTGAAACAGGACCCCGATGTTTCGTAGCGTGCGGCGGAACTGTTTGTCGGTGCATCCATGAATGTCGATGCCCCTGACCTTGACTTGTCCGGAAAACGGCCGGTCGAGGCCCAACATGTGCCGCATCAGCGTGCTTTTTCCGCAGCCGCTGGCGCCGATGATGACAAAAACCTCCCCCCGGTCGATGGTAAAGGAGACATCCTCTAAGATGGTGTCATCCCCGTAGCGGGCCACCAGGCGGTCGACTTGGATGATCGGATCGGGGGTCACTTTTTACCAGTAGCTCCGGATGACGGCGAAAACGGAATCGAAAAGAATGATTAGAAAGATGGCGCTGACCACCGCCGAGGTGGCGGCATTGCCCACCCCTGCGGCGCCCCCCCGGGTTTGAAAACCGCGCAGGCAGCCGACCCAGGAAACCAGTGCGGCAAAGACCACGCTCTTCATCAGGCCCCACATGACCTCGAACAGGGTCAGGGTTTTCATGGTCTGGGAGATGTAAGAGTGGGGCGTAAGATCGAGCATGGTCACCCCCACCACCAACCCCCCGGCGATGGCGAAAAGATCCGAAAACAGCGTCAGTAGGGGGACGACGATCATGGCCGCCACGATTCTCGGGGCTGCCAGAAACAGCGTGGGCCGGAACCCCATGATGAACAGGGCGTCGATTTCCTCCGAGATCCGCATAGAGCCGAGCTCTGCGGCAAACGCGGATCCGGAGCGCCCGGCGACGATAATGGCGGTCATGATCGGTCCCAACTCGCTGACCATGGCCAGGGCCACCAGGGATGCCACGTAGATGCTGGCACCGAACTGCTCTAGCTGCAGGGCCGAGGTAAAGGCCATCACCAGACCCAGCAGAAAACTGATCAGCCCCACGATGGGCAGGGCGTCCACGCCGGTTTTTTCCATCTGGGCCAGGGTGTCTCCCCAGCGAAGCGACCGGGGGCGGACCAGCACGGTGAGCAGGGCGAGCACCGCAGACCCGAGAAAGGAGATCATATACCGGGTGTTGAAAAACTGGCCCAGTGCGGCCCGGCCGAGGCGAATTACGATGTTCGGCCGTTCTTTTTCCGGAAGCGGCCGGCAGACGTTCTCATCGTCGAAATGGACGAGGGACAGGATTCGCCCCACGTTTTCCGGAACCTGGATCAGGGAAAAACCGCGCCCGTCGGCCTCCGCCTGTTGGCGAAGCTCTGAAATCAGCAGCGCACCGAAATCGTCGAGATGGCTGACCCGCCCCAGGTCGATCACCACCGCCCCGTCGGTTTTCGAGCCGACGGCGTTTAAAAGATCCGTGCGCAGGCCAGGAGCCGTGCTCACGTCTATTTTTCCTGCCAGCTCGATCCGGAGATCCCCGAATTCGGACGGAGGGAGCTCATAGGTGGCTCGGCCGCTTGAGTCCCTGTCGGCCGAGCCATTGGCCGCATCCCCGGGCGAGGTCATTTATGCCAGCCCTCGAAGCGCAGGGCGTAATCTTCTAAGGCGGAAAACGTTCGGGTCGACGAGATGCTGGTGGCCAGCACCCTCTGGACGTGGTCGATCAGTTTGCAGGTCTCGACGCAGTCGGGAATGTCCGACCTATCGGGGCAGTCCCGGCAGGGGCTTTTGACGAGGGTGCCGATGTCGAAGTCGAATCTGTTGCGGTAAACGGTCATCGGTCAGGTCCGAATTATACTGAGTAAAGATCCATTTAATTTATCACATTTACCTCGGGAGCAACAATGAAAATCCTCATCAGATCGCTTTGCCGTTTCATCAAGGGGTCCCGCAGTGGTGCTGGCGGGCCAGAAACTTTCCGTATTCGACCATTTTGGAAACCGCCTTTACGGCCCGCTCCGGGGTGGGATAAAAAAGGCCTTTGTAGCGTTTGTTTTCCACCGGTGTGACGGTGCGGTCCTGGGCTTCGGTGAGCAGACTCACCCCGTATACGGGTTTTTGATATCGTTCCATGAGATCGGCAATGTGGGCAATGTACTTGCGTTCGAAGGCGTCGAACATCTGCCGGGCGGACGCCAGCGCCTCTTCGCTATAAGATGGATCCGCTTCACTGACCGAGTCGACCAGGCGCCGAAGCAAAATACGCCGGCCGACGATCCCCAGATTGATCACCGCATCGCAGCCGTCCCACCGGAGCAGTTCCTCGATGGCCACCATCGGGATCGTGTCGTCTTTTTCTCCGACAATGTCCACGGGGTTGGCCCGGCTCCAATAGGCAGGCAAAATCCCGTCCAGCCGCGAGACGATGCTTTCGGCAAGCTGCGGTACCGCAAGGCCGTATTGGGCGCAGAGATCGGCGGTCACCACCCCCCATCCGCCGCCGAGGGTCATGATGGCCACCCGATTTCCTTCAGGGATCGGAACCGAAGAAAAGGCCGCAGACAGATCGAGCAGGTCCATGGGGTGCTCTACCTGGACGATGCCGGCCTGGCGGCAGACCGCATCGAATACCCGCACGTCCGAGGCCATGGCGCCGGTGTGGCTTGCCGCGGCCTCGTGTCCCGCGCTGCTTCGCCCTCCCTTGAGCAGAATGATCGGCTTGCTGCGTCCGACCCGGCACGCGCTGTTGAAAAATCGCCGGCCGTCTTTGACGCTTTCCACGTAAAGCATGATCGTCTCGGTGACGGAATCCTTTTCGAATCCTTCCAGAAAGTCTTCCACGGTGACCATGGCCTCGTTGCCGGAGCCGCAAAATCCCCGTATTCCAATCCCTTGCTGCTCGGCAAAGGCCAGAAGCTGGGTGCCCATGTTGCCAGACTGGGCCACCACGGCCGTAGCGCCGGGCTGAGGCCGGACGTGGCTGCCGGTGCAGTACAGGTGGATGTGGGGATTGCAGATGCCCATGGTGTTCGGCCCGATAATGAGGATGCCGGCTTTCCGGGCCGATTCCACCAGCCTGGATTCGAGACGCTTCCCCTCTTGTCCGGTTTCCCCGAAGCCGGAGGAGACCAGCAGCATGTTTCGAATTTTCTTGGCGGCGAATTCCTCGATCAATCCGGAAACGGCGGCAGCGGGCACGGTGACCACCGCCAGGTCCACCGCACCGGCAATCTCCCCGACGTTCTTGTAGACCGGTCTTCCGGCGATGGTTCCCCCTTTTTGATTGACGAGGTAGATATCACCGGCAAAACCGCCGCTTACTGTCAGGGTAAACAGCATGTGCCCCCATTTGCCGATCTGTCCGGAAGCGCCGACAAATGCGATCGATTTCGGGTGGAAAAAGTCCCCCAGGAGGTTTGCCGCCACCTGGGGCATGGGCGGCGGCGCAGCCGTTTTTTCGCCTGCGACCACCAGGGCGTCTGCAACGTGCGGTTCTCCCGCGGGCGATATGATGATCGGGTTGATGTCAACTTCGGCAACCTCCGCACATTCGACGCCGATGCGGGACAGGCCCAGCAGAATCTGGCGGATTCGGGCACGATCGGCAGGCGCCTCGCCCCGGAAAGAACCCAGCAAAGGGGCCGCAGACAGTTCGTCGAGCATCTCCTCGGCGTCCGGTTCGGACAGCGGGGCAAGACGCATGCTCACGTCTGAAAAGACTTCGGTGAAGATGCCGCCGGCACCGACCATCACTACCGCTCCGAACTGCGGATCGCGAAACAGGCCCGCCAGCAGTTCACGCCGTCCTGCCAGCATCGGCTGAACCAAAAACCCCTCCAGGGCATCGCCGGCGTTGTTTCGAATCTGCCCGCAGGCAGCCGCCACGCTGCTGCTGTCCGCAAGATTGAGACATACCAGGCCGGCTTCTGTCTTGTGGAGCAGGTCCGCCCCGAGCCCCTTGACAACGACCGGATATCCGATATCGTCCGCCGCCCGGACGGCGGCATTTTCGTCGGCGGCCACCGCCTCTTTGGGAACGGGGATGCCGTAAGCGGCCAGCAGTTTCTTTGATTCGTGCTCGGTCAGGGCCCGGTTCCTTCTCTGCCGGGCCCTTTTTATCAGTTCTTCGACGTCCATGGATACTCCTTCGGCAAAACCTTCGCGGGACGACGCCCGCGGAATTTGGATTGAAAAGCGTTTCTACCTCCCGATTCAACCATTCAACCAATCAACCCATTATACTTCTTTTGCACCCAGCACCTGTTCGGCTTTTTCATACAGACGGGGGTGGGTGCAGACTTCGTAGTAATGATCGGTGGTTTTTCCGATCACCTGCAGGGTGTCCGGGGCCACGCGAAACACCGGCGCTTCCCGGATGACGATGGTCTGATAGCGGCCGCTGACAAGCGGCAGCCGCCCGGCAAAGAACCGGTGGCCGGCATCCGGCGCTTCGGCGGCGGCTGAAAATCGCAGGGGTACGAGGTTGATCTCCGCGGAAAGCTTGGAAAACCCGCCGGCGTTGAGCTCGATGCCGTTGACATTGTAGCGTAAAAGCAGGTCGTCTGCGGTCTGGGCCCTTTCTTTTTCAGACACGGTCTGAAAAACGTAGAGGTGAAACGGCAGGTTTCGCTTCTCGATGAGTTTGCGAAGGGACTTGTCGCAACCCGAGAGCCGGTCTGCGCGGTTGATGGCCGGGGAAATCATGATTCGACTCGATCCGTCGAAGAGAAATGCCGGCGTGCTCTCGCTGTAACAGATGCCGATGCCCAGTTCCAGGGTCGGCAGGCGGTGCTTGCGGCTCTTGATATTGCTCTGGGCAACGATCTGCAGAATCCGGATGGCCAGCCCGCAGGCGCGCCCCACGCTGTACCACCCCTCCGGCGTGTCCTTTTGCTCGAAAATGGATAGAATCAGAGCGTCGCCTTCGATGAATTCCTTTGTGGCATCGTAGTCGAACTGAACCTCGGTGATCGGATCGAACAGGTTGATGCTGAAAAAAGAGGCCGGATTGAGCTGCTCGGACCTCATTCGGTAAGTCAGATCGGTCGAACCGCGGACATCGGCCTTGATGATGACATGGCTGATGATCGGTTGTTCTTCTTTGACCTGCTCGTCGGGAAGCAGGAAATCGTAGAGAGTTCGATTTTCCCGGGACAGCAACAGAGCCCGTTCGTCCAGGTCGAGGTTGGCGGCGTCCATGCCCGCTTTGATCAGGCGGTAGTGGGTTAGATCCCGATGATACCGGGAAAGCGCCCGGAGGAACACCAGCAGCCGTTCCCTTACTTTCGCCTTTGGCAGAGAACGGATATGCCGGATTGCCTTGTTCAGGGAGGAGACGGACAGCGGGCGGTCGTAAAATCCCCTGAGCCGGTTGAGCTGGGCTGTAATTTTTTTCCGGGTGGACGGTTCGACCAGGAAGCGCAGCACCTGCTGGGAAGACAGCGGCGGGCAGAACTCCTCCACCAGGGATTGCACCTCGAAGCCTGCGGCAACCCGGTTTAAAAGCCCGGCCCGGTGGAAGCTGCGATAGATCGAACGGATCATCCTGCGTTGCGTCCGACGCCGCCTGCAAAGGCGTCGGCGCTCTTCCCGGCCCGGCTTTCCTGCCGGAAGACGGCTGACCTGCAGCTCGGTTTTAGCGTCATCGAAAAGGATGTCGACATTTTCGGGCACCAGCCATATGCGGGAAAGTGAAGCTGCCGGGTCCGGGTCGCCGTTTTCCTTGTTGATTTCCAGGATACCGGGCAGATCCGTCTTCTGAAGAAATTCGTCTACCAGTGTCATCAGGCGTTCATAGCTGTCTGAATCCTCGAACCGGTATCCCAGCAACACATAGGTGTGCAGCAGGAGTCTGTCATCGTCCGTGTTCTGGGCATATACCAGGGGATTGCAAAAAAAATCCGCCGGCAGCAGTGCATCGCCGCCGAAATTGGCTTCCCGAAGCTCGTTGACCTCTTTTCCCTCCTCGGCGGCCAGGTCGAACAGCACGGCGGCAGCGTCCCTGATCAAATCTCCGCAGTGCAGCCGAACCCAGCTCAATTTTTCTTTGATGGCGACGCAGGCCGCCAGATCCTGCCGGTGGGAAAGCTCGTAGCTTCGAAGCTCTTTTTCGAGTCTTTCGATGGTTTTCTCGTATTGGGTTTCAACGGCGGTTTTGATGAGTTTGGCGATGGCGATCTGGCATAGGTAGTCGATTTGAATTTCCTGTTTCGACTTTGCCTTGTGCACGGCTGCCGCCATCACTCGCCGGCATTGATCCTTGAACGCTTCCCGGATCGGTTTCCATTTTCCCGCCTCCTCGGTTTGAAGCAGCGCCTGGACGCCGGAATGGCGGACCATCAGGCAGAAGGCGGCGCGCTCGGAAGTCCGGCGCAGTTGAGGGCTCAGATGGACGTCAAAATGGATGTTGTCGACCCCCAGGACGAGCCGGTTCAGTGAAAACTCAGGCCTGTAATCGCAGATTGGAAGATCCGAAAGGCTTGTTTGGCGGGACAGAAAATTGCTTATGACGCTCATGGCATATCCGAAGTCAAACCTTGATTGTTTCGTAACCCACCGAAACGTGGATGGGAAGCAACCAGTAAAGATCAGGGCCCGGAGGGCATGAATCCCTATGGTTTCCTTAAATCCGAATTTCGGATTTCGTGCTTCGAATTTTTTCGCTTCGGGCTGAAAGGCACGGCTCGATCTTCTTTTCGATTGAACCGCATCGGTGGAAAATGCATACCACCAAAGACGGGAACTGTACAATACCTCTGCGGTTCGGCCCCTCTGCGCGAGAAAATCGGCGGTTCACCATCGGTTTACCCCGCGCCTCCGATATGATAAAAAGACGCGCCAACCGGGGGACGAAAGGCGGCGTTCACCGGAAACGGCAATCTATAGGGATTGTCATATGCGCTCAATCAAGCGTCACCCCTTGCTATCGGAACGTTATTTTAACAAGCGCTCTAACCCGTCCGCCTTCCCTATGGAATGCTTATGAGAATCGGCATCGGATACGACGCCCATCGGCTGGTTCCCGGAAGACCGCTCATCCTCGGCGGGGTGCGAATCGAATTCGAGCGGGGACTGGAGGGGCATTCAGACGCGGATGTCCTCGTCCACGCCGTGTGCGACGCCCTACTCGGCGCCGGCGCGGCAGGCGACATTGGACTCCATTTTCCGGACACCGATCCTGCCTGGGCCGGTATCGGCAGCCTGGTCCTTTTATCGAAGTCGGCGGACATCGTCGCAGAACGGGGTTTTTCCATCGAGAATATCGATGCCACCTTGCTGCTCGAGTCACCGAAAATCGCCCCCTACCGCAGGAGGATGGTGGAAAACATTGCCCGGGCCGCCGGCCTGTCTCCGGAGCGGGTAAGCGTCAAGGCCACCACGAACGAAGGGTTGGGGTGGATCGGCCGGGGCGAGGGGATCGGGGCGATGGCCGTGGCCCTGCTCGAACTCAATTCGGCGCCGGACCCGACAAAAGGGGCCTGAAAACGCCGGCCGGATTTCGCGCTTTAATATTGATGGCTTCGTAAAAAGTCGCCATTTTCTTTTTTTGTCATTCCCGCGCAGGCGGGAATCCAGTTATTTCAAACAGTTCTGGGCTCCCGCCTTCGCGGGAGCGACAATTATGGGACTTTTTACGAAAGCATCAAACTTCGTTTTATCCGAATTGATCCAATCCCGTTCGAGAACGGGACGGCGAAACTGGACTCCCCATCGAACATGCTTACGTTTCCTGCCGAAAAACCGTAAAGCGGATTTTGGAAGATACCGATGAATTCCGACTCGTTTCACATCGTCTCCTCGTTTTCTCCGAAAGGAGATCAGCCCCGGGCCGTCGAGGCCCTTGTCGAGCGCCTGGCAAAGACCCAGCGGCACAACGTGTTGTTGGGCGTCACCGGCTCGGGAAAGACCTTTACCATGGCCCATGTCATCGCCAGGGTCAATGTCCCGACCCTTGTGATCGCCCCCAACAAAACCCTGGCTGCACAGCTCTACAATGAGTTCCGGGAACTGTTCCCGGAAAACGCCGTCGAGTATTTCGTCAGCTACTACGACTACTACCAGCCGGAGGCCTATATTCCAAGCACCGACACCTATATACAAAAGGACTCGTCCATCAACGAGATGATCGACAAGCTCCGCCACTCGGCGACCCGATCGGTCCTCACGCGGCGGGACGTCATCGTGGTGGCCAGCGTATCGTGCATCTTCGGTCTCGGTGCTCCGGAAGACTACCTGGCGATGCGGATCGACCTGGAAACCGGAATGGAGATGTCCCGTGATCATCTGCTGTCCCGCTTGGTGTCCATGCATTATGATCGAAACGATGTCGATTTTCACCGGGGAGTCTTCCGGGTCCGGGGAGACCGGGTGGAGGTGTTTCCGGCGGCCGAAGAGGACCGGGCCGTCCGGATCGAATTCTTCGGCGATGAAATCGACGCCATTTCCGAAATCGACCCCCTCCGCGGCGAAACCCGCCGGCGCATGGGCTATACGACTCTTTTTCCTGCCAGTCATTACGTGACCCAAAAGAGCACCCAGAAAAGGGCGGTGAAAACCATCCTTGCCGAGCTCAAAGACAGAATCGAGTGTTTCCGGGAGTCCGGAAAACTGATCGAAGTCCAGCGAATCGAAGAGCGGACCCATTTCGACCTGGAAATGATCCAGGAGTTGGGCTACTGCAACGGAATCGAAAACTACTCCCGGCACCTGACCGGCCGTACGCCCGGAGCGCCGCCGCCGACGCTTCTCGACTACTTTCCGGACGATTATCTGATCTTCATCGACGAAAGCCACATCACCGTCCCGCAGCTGCGGGCCATGTTCCGGGGGGACAGGTCCCGGAAGCAGACCCTCGTCGAATACGGATTCCGTCTTCCCTCGGCCTTGGACAACCGTCCGCTGCGATTTGAGGAGTTCAATGAGCGAAGCGGCAGAGTGGTCTACGTATCGGCCACCCCGTCCGAATACGAGCAGCAGCAAAGTCCGACCCCGCCGGTGGAACTGATCGTCCGCCCCACCGGTCTGGTCGACCCGCAGATAGAGATCCGCCCCGCCCGAAACCAGGTCGACGATTTGTACGAGGCGATACTGGACCGGATCCAGCGAAACGAACGGGTGTTGATCACGACATTGACCAAGCGAATGGCCGAGGATCTGTCCGAATATTACGCCGATTTGGGCATCCGGGTGCGCTACCTTCACTCGGACATTACCACCCTGGAGCGGATGGAAATCATCCGGGATTTACGAAAAGGGGTGTTCGACGTGCTGATCGGCATCAACCTCCTCAGAGAGGGACTCGATATTCCGGAGGTTTCCCTGGTGGCGATTCTGGACGCGGACAAGGAGGGGTTTTTGCGATCAGCCAGGTCCCTGATTCAGACCTGCGGCCGGGCCGCAAGAAATGTACACGGGACCGTGGTCATGTATGCCGACAAGATCACCGGCGCCATGAAGCAGGCCCTTGAAGAAACCGGGCGGCGCCGGCTTATCCAGGAAGCCCACAACCGAAAGCACCGGATCACACCGGAGACGATTCAAAAAAAGATCACTTCGGCCTTTGACGAAATGATGGACCCGTCTGTTCAGGAGGGTTCCCCGGCCGGGGAGGCGGTCGAGACGGTGGAATCGCTGGAAAGCTTCGACCGGATGGTCAACCGACTGGAGGAGGAAATGAAGCAGGCCGCCGCCGAACTTGAGTTCGAAAAGGCCGCTACAATACGGGACCGCATCGCGGCGCTCCGCAAGCGGATCGTCTTCGAACGATGAAATCGCTTCGCGATTTCATCGTAGGTCCGCCTTCGGCGGAAAGCCAAAAAACAATATCATAATTCAACTTTGATGGTCTCGTAAAAAGGCCGAATATTCCTTTTTCGTCATTCCCGCGCAGGCGGGAATCCAGTATTTCCTAATACTTATAAAGGCCAGATCAAGCGCGACGAAGGTTTCGGGGTCTTTTTACGATTTCATCAACTTTGGGGTTTCATTTGTTTGAAATTCACATTAACTAATCTATGATATGATTTCGGAATTAAAAGAAAAAATAGCATCGTTACCTGCTCGGCCCGGGGTGTATCTGATGAAGGATGCCGCCGGAAAGTATCTCTATGTGGGCAAAGCGGCAAACCTGAAAAAGCGGGGCGCCGCCTATCTGAAGCCGGCCGAACGGCTCGATCCGAAAACCCGGGTGCTGGTGGGAAAAATTGCCGGAATCGAAACGATTCTCTGCGGCTCGGAAAAAGAGGCGTTGATCCTCGAGTCGAACCTGATCAAAAAACACCGGCCCAGGTACAATGTGGTCCTCAAAGACGACAAGCGGTATCCCTCTCTACGGCTGGATCCCCGGCAGCGCTATCCGAACCTGACTATTGTCCGAAAAATCGAAAAAGACGGGGCGCTGTACTTCGGTCCCTACGCTTCGGCCCATGCGGTTCGGCAAACCCTGCGATTCATCGACAAGCACTTTCGTCTTCGCAAATGCCGAAACCGGGAGTTTCGCCAGCGAACCCGCCCCTGTCTTCACTGTCAGATGCAGCGCTGCCTGGCGCCTTGCTGCATGGAGGTGCCGCCGGAAACTTACGCAGAAGGCGTCAAGGAGGTGGTCCTTTTTCTGAAGGGAAGAACCCCGGAGCTGATCCGGAAGCTGGAGGCCCGGATGCGGAAAGAGGCGGAGCAGCAGCAGTTTGAACGGGCGGCCCGGCTCCGGGATAAAATCATGGCGCTGAAAAAGACCCTGGAAAAGCAGGTGGCGGTCACGACGGATTTCAAGGACCGGGATGTCGTGGCAGCGGCCCGCCGGGACGATGCTGCCCTGGTTGCGCTCATACCGGTGCGGGGAGGCTTCATGTCCGAGGCGCAGGAGTTTTTCGTCCCGGACAGCCTCTCGACAGTAGAGGAGCTGGTCGACGCGTTTTTGCGGCAGTACTATGAAGAGGCGCCGTTTATTCCCGGAGAAATCCTGGTCCAAACCGCCACGGAAAACCGGCGGGTGCTCGAAGAGAGGCTCAGTGAAATCAAGGGCGCCCGGACCCGAATCCTGAATCCGAAGCGGGGGGAAAAGGCTTCTCTCATGGCCCTGGGGATCCAAAATGCCGAAGAACGGCTTCAGGAGCGGCAGAAGGCGGCCGATCAGGACCGGAAGCTCTTGGAGCGGCTTCAGCGCCGGCTGGGGCTCCCGCGTCCGCCGCTGCACGTCGAGTGCTTCGACAACGCAAACCTGTTCGGGCAGGCCCCGGTGGCCGGCATGGCGGTCTTCCGACAAGGCCGGCCGGATCCTTCATCCCACCGCCGGTACCGGATCCGCTCCGTCGAGGGGCCGGACGACTATGCCTCGATGGCCGAGGTGCTCCGGCGCCGATACGAAGGGCTTTGCTCTGGTGAATCCCTCCCGGATCTTCTCCTGGTCGACGGCGGCAAGGGACAACTCAACATTGCACGGCAGGTCATGGAAGCGCTGGGGTTGTCGGACCGGGTCCCCATGGCCGCGATTGCAAAGAAGGATCCGGCCCGGGGAGAGGCGCAGGACAAGATCTATCTTCCCGGACGGCGGGATCCGGTGAACTTCGGCAAGGAACCCGAGCTTCTTCTTTTTTTGCAGCGGGTGCGCGACGAGGCGCACCGGCTTGCCGTATCCTTTCACCGGCGGCGGCATCGAAAGGAATCGGTAGCGTCGGTATTGGACAACGTTTCCGGAGTCGGGGAAAAACGGAAACAGGCGCTGTGGCGACATTTCGGAGGGACGGAGGCCATGGCCCGGGCATCGATCGAGGAGATCGCGGCGGTACCGGGCATGACCCGCCCCGCGGCCCGTGCCGTAAAGGCCCATCTCAATGAACAGGCGGAAAAAGGAAGCGATCACGATCCGCCGGATCGGCCGCGCAAGCTGGTCGTCACCAAATAAAAACCGCCGGGCAGGCCCGGCGGTTTTTATTTCTAAGGAGATAATTTTTTCTCTGATGTGCGCCGTGGTGGGATTTGCGCTGTATTCCCAAGAATCTTCCGACGTTTATAACATAAAACTTTTCAGCGGCGAAGCCGCCTCATGTAAAAACGGGGCGCGGTTTTCAGCGCCGCGGTTTTACTTTGTGAGCTTCTTCATATCCTCGACCAGGGTTCGCACGGCATCGGCCGAACGGTTCAATGTGGCCTGCTCTGCTTCGGTCAGTTCAATTTCGATCACCTGCTCGACGCCGCTTGCGCCGAGCTTGACCGGGACGCCGATAAACAGATCGCTGATGCCGTATTCGCCTTCCAGCAGAACCGCGCAGGGGAGGATCTTCTTCTTGTCCTTTAGAATCGATTCCGCCATCTCCACGGCGGCTGAAGCCGGCGCGTAAAAGGCGCTTCCGGACTTGAGCAACCCGACAATCTCGGCCCCGCCGTTGGCGGTGCGCTTGACCAGCGCATCGATTCGCTCCCGGCTGATCAGTTCGGTGATGGGAATGCCGGCCACCGTTGAAAAGCGGGGCAAGGGGACCATGGTATCGCCGTGGCCGCCCAACACAAAGGCATGGGTGTTTTCCACCGATACGTTGAGTTCCATGGCGATAAACGCGCGAAACCGCGCAGAGTCGAGGACACCGGCCATCCCCATGACCCTGTTTTTGGGAAAACCGCTGACTTCGAGAGCCACATGGCACATGGCGTCCAGCGGATTGCTCACGATGATCAGCTTTGCCTCCGGAGAGTATTTGGCCACCTGTTCGACAACGTTTTTCATGATGCCGGCATTGGTGCTGAGCAGATCGTCGCGGCTCATGCCCGGCTTGCGCGGAACGCCCGCGGTGATGATTACGATGTCGGATCCCTCCGAGGCTTCGTACCCGTTGGAGCCGGACACCTTCGCGTCGTGCTTTTCGATGGGGGCGGCCTCGGTCAGATCGAGGGCCTTTCCCTGGGGAACCCCTTCGATGATGTCGATCAGGACGACGTCGCACAGCTCTTTTTCGGCCAGCCGCTGGGCGGCGGTGGCGCCCACGTTTCCAGCTCCAATAACGGTTGCCTTCTTGTCCATGATTCACTCCTTGCACTTTGGTTGATCCTTCCGCCACTGGGTTCGAAAAGGTTTGCGGAAGTAAAAAGATTTGATACCATACTATAGGTGATTGTCAACACTTCCTTCTCGCTACATCTTAAATTGTTGACATCTAAACCAAAAAAAGGCTATTCACGTATCGTTTGGCCTGCAGCAGCCCCCGTTTTTCCGAAAACGACGCAAAGAGGTCTGTTTCATGAATGTGGCTGTGAAAATCAAGACGCTGCTTCAGGAGGCGGAATTGTACCGCTCCCAGGGTCTTCTCAAGGAATCCATCGGAAAGTACCGCGCCGCTGCTGACATTCTGCAAAAAGTCGACAAGGTCAAAAACCGGGATGCGTATCTGGAAGGAATCGCCCGAAAGATCCGGGCCGTGGAAAAAGAACTCGATGCATTTTTAAATGCACCGGCGGCTCCGGAGATGACCGCAGCGGTCCAGGACCTGATCAAGGAAAAATTTGCCTTTGCCAAAGACGCCGACTCCCAGCCGCTGGAAGGAGCCATCGCCCTTGCCAAATTCGGCCAATACGGCCGGGCCTTGGAGGAATTTCGTTCTCTTTTGGCAAAAGAGCCGGTGAAGGTGGCGGCGGCCAAGAACATCATTCGCTGCCACATTTCCCGGGAGTCCTTCGACGAGGGAATCGAAGAATTCCGCCAATGGGACGGCGACGGGCTCTTTTCACCGCAGCAGTTGGAAAACCTGCGGGTTTTTTTCCAAGGCGTGCTGGACAAGAGAGGAATCGAAAAGACCGTCGAGATCGCTCAGTCCGGCGCAGAAACCTTTCAGGAGATCGAGTCGCCCGAGCTTGATCTGCAGCTTGACCAGAGCGACGCCGGCCAGGAAGAAGAGCTCCTGGACATCAGTTCCATCGGCGTCCTGATGGAAGACGGACCGCAAACCGGCGAGCGGGTCGAGTTCGACGTCAGTTTTCAATCCGGAAAAGAAATCAGCCTCTTGATTCCGAGCCGGGAAAAAGGCATGATTGAGCATTTGAGGGTTGGAACCAAATTAAATGACATCGAGTTTTACTCCCCCTTTGCCATGTTCCAGGGTGCCGGGATCGTCACATCCAACACCAAAATTGCCACCGGACCCAAACGGGGAGATTTCAGCCTGGACATCAAAGTGACCAGCACCTGATTCGAAGGGCGCGGCCAATCTGCGGCTGCAGCCGGAGCGCCATCTTCTGATACCGCAGACTCAATTCGTTTTGGAGCGCTGCCCCTATGGCAACAATCAATCTGAAAAAAAAGGAGATCGAAGCTAAGATCGTCTATTACGGTCCCGGACGCGGCGGCAAAACCACGAACCTGGAGTATATATACAAAACATACAAAAAACAGGTCACCGGGGACATGGTTTCGATCACCACGGAAGGAGACCGCACGCTGTTCTTTGATTTCCTTCCCATCGGGCTGGGCAAAATCCGGGGGTTCGATGTTCGAGTATCGCTGTACACGGTGCCAGGGCAGGTGCAATACAGTTCCACCCGAAAGCTCGTCCTCAAGGAAGTCGACGGATTGGTCTTCGTGGCCGATTCCCTCCAGGTCCGGAGGGAAAAGAACATGATCTCCCTGAAGGACATGGCCCAAAACCTGAAAGACTACGGGTTGAACGTGTTCAAGGTGCCCCTGGTCTTTCAGTACAACAAGCGGGATCTGGCCGAGGAGGGATTCCCCATCCTGACGGTGGAGCAGCTGGATAAAGACCTCAACCGTCAACTCAAAGTCCCGTCGCTTCCAGCCAGTGCCTTGAAGGGCGACGGCGTCGGCGCCACCCTCAAAGAATGCCTGAAGCTTACGCTCAAATCCCTAAAAAGCCAATTCCAGGAAGGATCGTAAAGAGTTGACCATGAAAAGCGACATCGCGCTTTCAGGCGCTTTGAATTTTTTGAATCTCGGCGATCTGCTGCAGCTGTTCGGTTCCAACGGCAGTACCGGCGTGCTTCGGATTACTAGTCCGTACGCACCGGAGCCCGGCGTGGTTCATCTTCTCAAAGGCAATCCGGTCAACGCTTTTACCGGTGACGAGACCGGGCTAAAGGCGCTCTACGCCCTGTTCGGATGGGTGGAAGGGGAATTCGAGTTTACTCCCAAGGAGGTGCCGACCGAAAAAGCGATCGAAAAGGGAAGGATGGAGCTCATCTTAGATGGGCTGCGGATGCTCGACGACGGTGAAATTCAGTTGATCGGCCCTTCAGAAAGACCGGACGCCAGCCAGCGAGATGCCCCTTCGGCCGGCGGAGGGCCGCTGATCCGTGGGCCGCTCATCGACTACATGTACGTGGTCGACGAAGAAGAGTTCAGCGCAGGCCAGGAAATCGTCAAAGAAAACAGCCACGGCAATTGGATTTGGGTCGTGGTCCAGGGGCTGGTGCAAGTCCGGAAGGAAACCGACCGCGGCCCCCTTGAGCTGATCCGCGTGGCAGAAGGCTGTTTCATTGGAAGCATGGCGACCTTTACGGTCAACGGTAATGTGCGCAGCGCCACCTCAGTTGCCCTGGAAGATGTTTCCCTGGGGGTGCTCGACACCCAGCGCTTGTTTACCGATTTTTCCGCCTTGTCGCCGACGTTACGAAGCCTCCTGTTGAGCCTGGACAAACGGCTTCGAGAAGTGTCGGACCGGATCCTGGACATCCACAAAAGGGCCTATTCCCTGGATGAATATGTCAAGGACCGGGAGGCAACGATCCGTCAGGGAAATCCTGAAGAGCGTCTGTTCAGGATTACCGAAGGCGATGCCACCGTAGTCCGTTACACGGATGACGGCCACGTGCCGCTGGCCAAGTTGAAAAAAGGGGACTTCTTCGGTTCGGTGCCGTTTTTCGACATCGGGCAGGAGCCGGCCGCCGCTTCGGTATTCGCCTCCGAGACGATGCAATTCGAGACCGTGGACATCGGACCGCTCCAGCAGGAGTACGACAATCTTCCGGCCACCTTCAAAAAGCTGATCGAACACACAGCGACTTGCATTTCAGTGACCTCCATGGTGGCGGCCGACTATCATAAGGAATCTTTGAAGGAAAAGGGGTGACCCCCTGGGGACACGGAACAGCGGAACTTCCGCTCCACAGGACGCAGACAACAACACGACAACGGGTTTGACGAAAAATCGAGTGAGAACTATGACCACCAAAGAAAAAAGACAACATTACCGGATCAACTCCCAGAACCTGCTCAACTACGCTTGCTACGACGATGAGAACAACCTGGTCAAGCAGGGGATGGGGCGCACGCTGAACGTGTCTGAAGTTGGAATTCGACTGGAAACCCATGTCGAGCTGGAAGCCGGCAGCCGGGTTGAAGTGACCATTGGCTTGGAAGAGGAGTTGGTGACGGTCGAAGGCAAGATCGTTTATATCAAGCCCGGTCAGGAAGGAAAGTTCGAAGCCGGGATCCAATTTTTTGAACTCGATCAGAACACCGGCAACGTCCTCCAGCAGTATATCAAGGCCTTCCGAGAGAGGGATAATCAATGAGTGAGATGGTATATGAAACCGATATGCCGGATCTGGCGCTGATCAAACGCGGAAAGGTGAGAGACCTCTATGACCTCGGCGATGCCCTGCTCATGGTGGCTACGGACCGGATATCGGCGTTTGACGTGATCATGCCCACCCCCATACCGGAAAAAGGCCGAATCCTGACCCAGATTTCGCTGTTCTGGTTCGACACCATGAAAGATCTGGTGGACAATCATTTGATTGCCAGCGACGTCGATCAATTCCCAGCCGCCTGCCGCCCCTATGCGGAGCAGCTGCGTTATCGAAGCATGCTGGTGCGAAAAGCAGAACCGTTGCCCGTGGAGTGCGTTGTCAGAGGCTACATCTCCGGTTCCGGCTGGAAATCGTACCGGGAATCGGGCCAGGTCTGCGGCATCGAGCTTCCAGCGGGGCTGCGTGAATCGGATCGCCTCCCGGAGCCGCTTTTTACGCCTTCGACCAAGGAAGAACTCGGCGCCCACGACATCAACATCGACTTTGACGAGACTGTCCGGCGGATCGGGAAAAAACGCGCCGAGCAGGTCCGTGACCTGAGCCTCGCCATCTACACCAAGGCCAGGGAGGTGGCCGCAAGCCGCGGGATCATCATCGCCGACACCAAATTCGAATTCGGAATCGATCAAGAACGGTTGATCCTCATCGACGAAGTGCTCACCCCGGATTCTTCCCGTTTCTGGCCAAAGGAGACCTACCGCCCCGGCGGGCCCCAGAAAAGCTTTGACAAACAATACCTCAGAGACTACCTGCTCTCACTCGACTGGAACAAAACCCCTCCCGGTCCGGAGCTGCCCGAGCCGGTGGTCGAAAGCACCCGGAGCAAATACATCGAGGCCTTTACCCAGCTGACCGGCCGCTCCTTTGATTTATGAATTTTGAGACGCTTCGTGCCGCAACTCTTCAAGACCATTTCCCTGGACCGAATCGACCTTTCCGATGATACCTACCGGGTGACCACCCAGAGCGACCCGGCCGAATTGGCGCGCTCCATCGGCGCCGTAGGGGTATTGAGCCCCCCGATCGTAAAACAACGGCGGGGCCGGTGGTCGGTGGTCTGCGGCTTTCGCAGGATGGCGGCCTGCCGGCTTTTGGGCCGAAATCCGATCGCCTGTCGGATCCTTTCCGACGACAGCGATTTTCTGACCTGCGCCAAAATCGCCGTCGCAGACAACGCCTCCCAGCGCCGGCTGAATCCGGTGGAGCTCTCCCGGGCCTACCGGCTGTTGTCCCGGGCACTTTCTTTTGAAGAACTTCCAATCGCTGCAGGGGAGATCGGCCTTCCGGACGGTCAAGAACTGATCGAAAAGCTTTGGGATCTTTGCACGGCTTCTGCACAGATCCAGCGGGGGATTGTCGACGAGCGGATCGCGCTTCCCGTGGCCCTGGAACTGATCCGGATGCCGGAGGCGGAAACCACCGCCTTCGCCGAACTACTCGCTTCGGTCCCCTTGAGTTTGAACCGGCAGCGGGAGGCGCTGGCACTGATCCGGGAAATCGCCCGCCGGGAGGATTTGGATTTTACCGCCGTTGTCCATTCGCCGGAACTGGCGGGGATCGCCCAAGACCCGGAAACGGCGTTGCCCCAAAAGGGGAAAGCACTTCTTAGCGCCCTCAAACGGCGCCGATTTCCGTCGCGCTTCAAGTTCGAAGAGGCATTTGAGCAAAAGCGCCGGCAGCTGCCGCTGGGCGAAGGGATGTCTCTGCTGCCGCCTCCCAACTTCGAAGGGAGCCGGTATGTGCTGCAGCTGTCGTTTCATTCTGCGGATCAGATCGCAGAGCAGCTGGACCGGGGAAGGAAAGTGGCCCAAAGCAAAATGTTGCAGGAGATTCTTTCCGCAGGGTGAGAAAGGAGCCTGTTTCTGCAGGTCAGTGCCACCGCCGGCCGGGCTGGGGCCGTCCGGTTGACAAAATTGCGGCGGGCATGCCCGCCGCAATTTATTCTACGACCCAGAATTTGGAGACCAGCTCCAGGTAAATATAGACCAGAAACGTAATGGTGCCGATGAACAGAACCGTCAGGTAGAGGCTGTTCCACTTGTGGCGCCGCTGTTTTTTGGGGTCTGTGTATACCGGCTGGCCGCATTTTGTGCACCACGACCGCTCGCCGTCCACCGTTACCAAGTTTCCGCATTTGCAGGTGACTTGCTCGGACATCTGATGGTTCCGCCTTTCATTGCCCGCCGGGAGGCTGGTCTAATCGGCCGCGGAGCTCCGGGCTTTTGCCGATTGTCGTTTGAAAAAGTCCGCGGATTCCGCATTCAACAAAAAAAAGGTGGACGCTGCAAACAGCGCCAGGCTTACCAGCGCCAGGCCGGTCAACAGGGTAGAAGCCGATCCGCCGATCAAGGTGAAGAACAAAAAGAGGTAAAAAATAAGAACGATCACATTTCCTGTGATGCATAAAATTCGAGCCCAGTTTTTCAATTTCAGCAGGACAAAGAAGCTGATGACCGCCAGCGCTGCCTGCTGCAAAAACATGTTTTCCGAAAATGGGTCCTCAAACATCCGGAAAACCAGATAAAAATGGACCACCCACGCGGCAAGAAGGGTGAACAGCGCCATCTTGACTGTTTTCGGTAGTTCGACAAACCGCTTCGGTTCGTTAAACAGATTGATTTTTTCCATTCTCGACACGTCTCCGATGATTTTTCCGCAGGGTATGAAAATTCTGCCTGCCTGTCAATGCCCATCCGAACGAAAACATAAAAAATAAAATGATTTATATGTGTTATACCTCTAAAGGGGATCGGCATCGCTGCGGGCGCTCTTCTTGGATAGCACATAATCGTGATTTAAAAAAATGAATAGATTTTTCTTGACTAAACCACCCCTATCTATTATGACGGTTTCAAATAATAAATAGCGTTCATTAAGCCATGGGAATTCAGGAACGAAAAGAACGCGAAAGAGAGCGCCGGCGCCAGCAAATTATCGTCGCCGCAAAGCGCGTGTTTTCCGAAAAAGGGTTCACGAAGGCGACCATGGAAGACATTGCCAAGGAAGCCGAACTGAGCCCCGGCACCATATACCTCTATTTCAAAAACAAAGACGAGTTGTACGCATCCCTGTCCCTCCGAATCCTGCAATACCTCAACATCCGGCTCGAGCATGTCGCCCAGCAAAAAGGGCTGTCCAACGACGAGCGGATCAAAGCCCTGAAAGAGGCCATGTTCGATGTATACAATTTCGACCCGCTGGTGGTCATCAACATGTTTCATTTGCAGTCCAGTGAAACCCTGAAAAACCTTTCACCGGAGTTGCTGGCAGAAATCAAGCAGCTTTCGCAGTCTTCTCTGAAGGTGATCTCCGAGATTTTCGCCGCGGGGATCCAGGATGGGGTTTTCATCGAGAAGCATCCGGTTGCCTTGGCCGACGTACTCTGGGCACTCTTTTCCGGCGTCGTCCTATGGGAGGAGAGCAAAAAGATCATCAACGGGGAAAAGGACTATTTAAAAGAAACGCTCGAGGTGGCCTTCGATATTTTCGGCCGGGGAATTTCCAAGTCCGTCGCCTAGAGCGAAGGCACGGGATGCACCGGCCCCCGGGACTGCAGGAAAGGAGGACATGACAGGGAGGTGATAAAAAAAAGAAGCCGCAGGTAACGTTCGACAACCGACAATGCATCAAGGGAGGGAGAAGGATCTATGGCTGAAAAAGAATACACCGAAACTTCGGAAGCGCAGATTGCCGTGCACTGGGGAGAAGAGGGCTATTACATGCCCTCGGTGAAGTTCATTGCCCAGGCGAACATGACCGACGAAACGATCTACGACCGGTTCAGCCTGGACAACTTCCCGAACTGCTACAAGGAATACGCGGACATGCTCGACTGGTACGAGTATTGGGACGAGATTTTAGATACCAGCGATGCTCCTTGCTTCAAGTGGTTTAAAGGCGGCAAGATCAATGCATGCTACAACTGCGTGGACCGGCACCTGGACGAGTACAAGAACAAGACGGCCATCCATTTCGTGCCGGAGCCGATCGAAGAAGGCTACCAGCACATCACCTACCAGGAGCTCTTTGTCCGGGTAAACGAGTTTGCCGCGCTGCTGCGGGATTTTGCCGGCCTGAAAAGAGGCGACCGGGTGACCCTGCATATGCCGATGGTCCCCGAACTTCCCATCACCATGCTGGCGTGCGCGCGGCTCGGAGTGATCCACTCCCAGGTGTTCGGCGGCTTTTCCGGACGGGCCTGCGCCGACCGCATCGTCGACTCCGGAAGCCGGGTGCTGATCACAACGGATGCCTACTACCGCAGCGGCAGCCTCATCGACCACAAGCAAAACGCCGACATCGCCGTAGACCTGGCCGGCAAAGACGGCCAGACCGTGGACAAGGTCCTCGTTTGGCAGCGGTATCCGGGCAAAGCGTCCAGTTCCACGCCCATGGCCGACGGAAGGGACTATTTTGTCAACGACGTGCTCAAGGACTACTACGGCGCCCGGGTCGAGCCCGAGAAGATGAACGCCGAAGACCCGCTGTTTTTGATGTACACCAGCGGCACCACCGGAAAGCCCAAGGGGTGCCAGCACGGCACCGGCGGATTCCTGGCCTACACGGCCGGCACCTCCAAATACGTTCAGGACATCCACCCAACGGACGTCTACTGGTGCATGGCCGACATCGGCTGGATCACCGGCCATTCTTACATCGTCTATGGGCCGCTGGCCATTGCCGCCTCCTCGGTGGTCTACGAGGGGGTCCCCACCTATCCGGACGCGGGCCGGGCCTGGCGCATCGCCCAGGATCTGGGCGTGAACATCTTCCATACCGCGCCGACCGCCATCCGGGCGCTTCGGAAGATCGGCCCCGACGAACCGGTCAAGTACAATTACGAGTTCAAGCACATGACCACCGTGGGCGAACCGATCGAGCCCGAGGTCTGGAAATGGTACTACGAGTATGTCGGCAAGAAAAAGGCCGCCATCGTCGACACCTGGTGGCAGACCGAAACCGGCGGCTTTCTGTGCAGCACCATCCCGGCCATCAAGCCGATGAAGCCCGGAAGTGCGGGGCCCGGCATGCCGGGGATCCATCCCATCGTCTACGACGACGAAGGAAACGAGGTCGAACCCGGCAAGGGGATCGCGGGCAACATTTGCATCCAGAATCCCTGGCCGGGCATGTTCCAGACCATCTGGGGCGACCGGGACCGTTTCGTGGACACCTACTTCGCTCGCTACTGCAAGGACCCCAAGAGTACGAACTGGCAGGACTGGCCGTACATGACCGGCGATGCGGCCGTGGTGGCCGAAGACGGCTACGTGAGGATCCTGGGACGGATCGACGACGTGATCAACGTCTCCGGCCACCGGCTGGGCACCAAGGAGATCGAATCCGCCGCCCTGGTCGTAGAAGAGGTGGCAGAAGCGGCGGTGATCCCTGTGGCCCACGAGATCAAGGGCAAGGAGCCGGACCTGTACGTCTCCCTGAAGCCGGGATACGAGGCGACCGACGAGCTGGCCAAGAAAGTGTCGGACACCATTTCCAGTGAAATCGGCAAAATCGCCAAGCCGCGCAAGGTCTGGATCGTCAAAGACATGCCCAAGACCCGGTCCGGAAAGATCATGCGCCGGGTGCTGGCTGCCATCTCCAACAACAAGGATGAAGGAGACGTCACCACCCTGGCCAATCCGGAGATCGTCGAAGAGATCAAAAAGATGGTCCAGGGCTGATTTTCTGCACCGCTTGCCGGGGGCATCAGGCCCCCGGCAGTTCCTTTTGCGGCACCGATCGCGGAGCGCCGCGGGCGAAATGATTGAACACCGAAAACGATCTGTCCGAGATTCAAGCCCTGTTCGGGCGGATACGACGAATTCAGAAAGGAGGTGATACCCGGCCAATCGAGGCCCCACTTCCGACCAAAAGGAATCATGACCGGTTCGCCGGTTAACACTTGACAGATTCCACAGGAGGCAAAAATGAGTGGAACCACTTGGGTCTACATCATGCTCGGCATTTACATCGTCTACTGCTTTTACTGGGGGCTGAAGGGCTACTTTACGGAAAAGACCTCTTCGGGCTACACCATCGGAGGCCGGTCGATTCCGATGATCGCCTTTTTGCTCGCAGCAACGGCAGCATCTTTTTCCGGGTGGACTTTCGTCGGCCATCCGGGGCTGATCTGGCGTGACGGCCTGGCCTACGCCTTCGCCTCGTTCTACGTGCTGACGATCCCCATCACCGGCACCTTCTTTGCCAAACGAAATTGGCTTTTCGGCAAGCGCTACGGGTTTGTCACCCCCGGCGACATGTTCGCCTACTACTACAACAACGAAATCGTCCGCTGGCTGGTGGTGGTCACCGCCTTTTTGTATGCCATGTTCTATTCGGCGGTGCAGCTCATGGCCGCCGGCGCCATGTTCCAGGTGGTGGCCGGCGTCCCGTTCACCTTCGGCTGTATCTTTCTGGCCTTCGTCGTCTGGTTCTACGTGGTCACCGGCGGGCTGCGGGCGTCCACCTGGGTCGGCGTGATCCAGTTCGTCTTTCTGGTGGGCGGCATCATCATCCTCGGCGCCTACGTGCTGAACCGCATGGGCGGATGGACCGGATTTTCCGAGGCTTGCTATGCGCTGGAGGCCAAGTACCTGGAAGTCCCGGCGGTGATCTACTTCACCAAAAAGGGCGGCCCCTGGACGGCGATCATGATTTTGACCTACATGTTCGCCCTGATGGGGATCCAGTCCTCGCCGGCCTTTACCATGTGGAACTTCGCCAACAAAAACCCGCGGCCGTTTCCCTGGCAGCAGGCCTTCATGTCCACCTTCGTGGTCGGATTCGCCCTGTTCTACTTTTCCGCGTTCCAGGGCATGGGCGCCAAGATCCTGGAGCTCAGAGGGGTGGAAGCGTTTGCGGACATCACCAACCGGACGGTTGTGCCCACGTTGATGATGCAGTTTCTGCCGCCGTTCATGCTCGGCATCGTCTTTGTCGGGTCCATTGCGGCCATGCACTCCACGGCCGCCCCGTACATCGGCACCGGCGGGTCGATCCTGCTCCGCGACGTGTACTGGCGCTACATCAAAAAGCAGGAGGCCACCCACGCCGAACAGATCTGGGTCAATCGGATCCTGACCACCATCTTGACCGTTGCCGCCCTCACCGTCGGAATGACGTCCAAGGCGGCGCTGGTCATGCTGGGGGCTCTTGCCACGGCCTTCGGCTTTGTCATGTACATCCTGTTGATGGGCGTCAACTGGGGATTTAAGTGGCCGTCGATCGGGTCGGTGCTCGGCGTGCTCGCCGGCATGGTCGCGGTCTACGTTACCTACGGCATCCCGGAGATCCGGTACCCGCTGACGATCCACTCGGCGGCCTGGGGTACCGGCGTCGGCCTGGCTGTGGCCTACCTGTGCCGCGCCCTCGGGTTCAAGGACAAGCCCGAAACCATCGAACGGCAGGCCGAGATGCGCCAATGGATCGACAGCATCGACAGCCCCAGCGCGTCGGGCAGAAAATGGCGGAATGCCATGAAGATCATCGTGCCCGTGTGGTTCTTCTTTGCCATCGGCCCGGCCTGCATCCTCGGCAACAGCGCCTTTTCGTTTGCCGGATTTCCGCCGCTGTGGTCCTGGCAGATCTTCTGGTGGATCCTGGGCATCATCATGATGTGGGGCCTCTGCTTCAAGGCGGAGATGTCCACCATCACCGACGAGATGCTCGAGCGCGCGGAAAAAGAAACCAACATCGTCGTCAAGGAAGCCTAAAAGGAGGTAGCGATCATGAAAAAGGAAGACATCTGGATGATCATTCTGGTCGCGTTCTCCATTCTATGGACAGCCGGGTTCGGCATCGGTCTTTTCGGATAGCCGATCCGGATGGAGAATCGACGGCGGACCGGGGAGGCCCATTTCCCCGGTACGCCGGATCCAATCAACCCCGCACCCATTTTTTCGGGAACATTTCATGGATCGATCCCGAAAGATTCTGATCGTCGACGATGAGCCGAATATCGTCGTTCCCCTCCAATTCCTCATGGAACAAAACGGCTACCAGGTGAAAATCGCCGAGAGCGGAGAGGCGGCCATCGATTTGATGGAGCGGTTCCGGCCCGACCTGGTTCTGCTGGACATTATGCTGCCCGGTGTCAACGGCCTGGAGGTCTGCCAAATGCTTCGGGAAGACCCGGAGCTGAAAGAGACCAAAATCGTGCTTGTCTCGGCCCTCGGCCGTGATGTAGACATGGCCAAGGGAATGGCCATGGGCGCCGACGCCTACATCACCAAACCGTTTTCCAACCGGGAAATCGTGGCAAGGGTCAACGAGCTGTTGAAATGAGGGCGGGAAACAAATTCTGGTGGTTCGCATCGATCTCTTTCGGGCTGATCCTGGCGATTCTCGCCAGTTTGACCATCATTTTCTGGCGCGAGCTCGACCCGGCGCAAAAGACCTTGCTGCTGCAGGTCGTCAAGGAAAAATTCGGGTACCTGTTTGCCGCCCTGTTTCTCGGGCTTGCCGGCATCGGTTTCCTTCTCGACGGTATTTTTCACATCTATATCCTCCCCCTGGTCCGGGTGAAGGAAGAAGCCGCCCTGATCAACTCCGCCAACCCCGGTCACCGCATTCAGCCCGAGGGAAGCGCCGACCTGATCGAACTGGCCGGGGAAATCAATGAGCTGGCAGACCGGTACGACCAGATCCGAGGCAGCGTCGAAGAACGGATCCAGCGGGCCAAAACAGAGGCCGAAGAGGAAAAGAACATCCTGGCCGCCTTTATGGCGGAGCTGCCCGAAGGGGTGGTGATCTGCAACAGCGAAGGCCAAATCCTTCTTTACAACCGACAGGCCAAAACAATCCTGGCCGGCAGGGCCTCTTCGGAGTCCGCGGCCGAAAACCATCAGTCTTTCATTGGACTGGGTCGATCCATTTTCAGCCTGGTCGAAAAGAACCTGATTGTCCACGCCCTGGATGAGATCGCCGAAAAGCTGGAGCGCAAAGAGGACAATATCGTCTCGACCTTCGTGTTCATCGGAAAAGACGAGCGTCTTTTCAGGTTCGAAGCGGTCCCTGTGCTCAGCGCCGACCGGAAGCTGACCGGATTCATCCTGATTATTTTCGACATCACCCGGGAGTTGGAAAAAGAAAGCCGGATGGGCCTGATGATCGACGCCCTGACCCGGCGGTCCCGGGCCTCTGCGGCCAGCATTCGATCGGCCATCGAAGCGATTTTGGAGTACCCGCAGATGGCGCCCGGCCAGCGGGATCGCTTCGAGCGGATCATCCAGCGCGAGGCAGAAGCGTTGGGGGATTTGCTGGATCAGAGCACCGACGAACTGGCCGAGCACATCGAGACGCGCTGGCCCCTGGTGCGCACCCGGGCCTATGATTTTTTAGAGACGGTCCGGAAAAAAGCCGACCAGCGGCTGGCCGTTCGCATCGATATCGCCGTAGCCGACCCGGACATCGAGGTGCGCGTCGACAACTACTCGCTGATGACGGCGTTTCTTTTTCTCATCCAGCGAATCGGCAAAGCCGAGGGTTCTTTCAGATTCACCTTGCAAGCCGAACAAATCAAACGACTGGTCAACTTGGACATTCGGTGGGACGGAAAGCCGATTCCAGGAGACCTGCTGCGGAGGTGGGAACAAGACATCCTCTCCGTGGAATCGGAGCAGTTTCCCCTGTCTCTGAAAACCGTCCTTCTTCACCATGAAGCGGATATCTGGTCCCGAAGCACCAAACAGGCACCCGGAGGCGCGTGTCTGCGGATCATGCTCCCGGCGCCGGAAATCAGTGAACCGGAAAAGATCCGGAACATCACGATTCTGCCCGACAGCCGTCCGGAGTTCTATGATTTCGATCTGTTCAATCAAGCCGGCCAGGATCCGGAGCTGGACGAATGCCTGCTGCGGGAGCTGGCCTATACCGTTTTCGACACCGAGACCACCGGATTGAATCCGGCCGAGGGGGATGAAATCATTTCCATCGGGGCCGTTCGCATCGTGAACGGACGGCTGCTTCGGGACGAATACTTCGACCAGCTCGTCAACCCCAAGCGTTGGATGAGCCGTGAGTCGATCCGGGTCCACGGCATACAGGCTGAAATGCTGGAGGATCAGCCGACCATCGAGCAGGTGCTGCCCCGGTTTCACCGCTTTGCCGAAGGGACGATCCTTGTGGCCCACAATGCCGCCTTCGATATGAAAATGCTCCAGCTCAAGGAATCGGCCACCGGAGTGCAGTTCATCAACCCGGTGCTCGACACCCTTTTGCTGTCGGCGGCGATCCACCCGGCCCACAGCAGCCACAACCTGGAAGACATCGCCGATCGGATGGGGATCAGCATCGTGGGGCGGCACACCGCGCTGGGCGACGCCATCGCGACGGCGGAGGTTTTTTTGAAGCTGGTTTCGATTTTGGCCAAAAACGGCATCCACACCCTGAAACATGCGCGGGAGGCATCGCGGAAAACCTTCTATGCGCGAAAAAAGTACTGATGGATAAAGCGAAGCTGCACAATACCCTGGAAAACATCGTCCCCTTTTCCCTCCTTTCCGAGAGCGAAAGAAAGCGTTTGGCCGCCGCGATCACCGAAGTGGCCTTTGTTGCCGGAACCGATCTTTCGGTTCAGAACAAAACCCGCATCGATCATGTCTACATCGTCAAAACCGGCGCCCTGGAAATCTACTACGACCAGGATGGGGAAAAATTCCTCAGCGGCCTGCTCAAAAAGGACGATATTTTCGGAGGCATTTCGATTCTCATGAACCAGGGCATCTCTTTTCGCTCGGTAACGGTCAAGCAGGAAGCCGAAGTCTACCGGATCCCGAAGCGGGAGTTTCTCGAACTGTGTGCGGAGCACAAAAGCTTTTACCGTCATTTTGTCGACACCTTTACCCGGCGAATGAGAGACGAATCTTATGCGGCCGCGGTCTCGGCCAGCCAGGCGTTTTTGTTTCTGTCCGGCGTCGTTCCCTTTTCCTTTCTGCCTGAAGAGGAGCTTGAAAAAATCGCCGCCCAGCTCTCCATGGTCCGGCATCCCAAGGGGACCGTTCTCTTCGTTCAGGGCCAAGGCAAAATGGACCGGCTGCATATCATCCAGAAAGGGGCGGCCGAGCGATATTTCGAGGAAAAAAACGAAAAAAAGCTCAGCGGATTGCTCGGAGAAGGCGACCTGTTCGGCGGGATCTCCATGCTGGTCAATGACGGAATCCCGGTACGGACCTGCCGAACCCAGGAAGACACCACGTTTTACACCCTTCCCAAAAACACCTTTCTCGATCTTTGCCAGCGCTACGAGGCCTTTTCCGATTATTTCACGGACACCTTCGGCAAACGGATGCTCAACCGCACTTACGCCGACATCATTACCCGCACCTCGCCCTCGCCTGATAGAGAAGAGGGCATCGAGTTCTTCAACCAACCGGTTGCGACGCTATTCAACAAAGACATCGTCTCGTGCAGCCAGGAAACATCGATCCGGGAGGTGGCTCAGGAAATGAGCCGCCGGAGCTGCAGTTCGATTTTTATTCGCGACGAGGCCGGCCGTTATGTGGGGGTGGTGACCGACAACGATCTGCGCAGAAAAGTCATTGCCGCCGGCTACGACATCGAAAAACCGGTGGCCGGCATCATGTCCGAAACGCTTTACGCGGTCGGCCAAAAAACCCTGGTATTTGAAGCCCTCATGGAAATGATGCGGCACAACATCAAGCATCTAGCGGTCACCAACAGCGCCGGAGACGTGGTCGGGATGGTGACCAACAGCGACCTGCTCACCGCCCAGGGGCAGTCCCCTTTCTTTTTGCTGCGGGAGATCACCAACGCCTCGGCTGCCGAAGAGATCTTCGACAAGCACCAGCGGCTGCCGAGAATCGTGCAGAATCTGATTCACAGCGGGGCAAAGGCCCGCAACGTCACCACCCTGGTCAGCACCATCGCAGACGCCGTTCTCAAACGCCTCATCGATTTCGCCCTTGCCGATTTGGGCCCCCCCCCCTGCAAATTCGCGTTCATGATACTGGGAAGCGAGGGACGGCGGGAGCAGACCCTAAAGACCGACCAGGACAACGCGATCGTCTACGAAGACGTTGCCGCAGACCGAAAAGAGGAGGTCGAAAAATACTTCCTGAAATTCGGTGAAAAGGTCTGCACCTGGCTCGACAGCTCCGGCTATGCGTTTTGCGAAGGCGGGGTCATGGCCCGGAATCCGAAGTGGTGCCAGCCGTTGTCGGTGTGGAAGGACTATTTCTCATCCTGGATCCGGAAGGCGGAAGGAGAATCCCTGCTTCAGGCAAGCATTTTTTTCGACCTCCGGAGCGGGTTCGGCGACGCCGAACTCATCGACGAGCTTCATCGGCACATGTTCTCCGCGCTCTCGGGGTGGGCCGGCTTTTTCCGGAACCTCACGGAAAATTCCCTCCATTTCAAGCCGCCCATCGGGTTTTTTCGCAATTTCGTCGTCGAGTCGAAAGGAGAACACCGCAATGCCTTCGACATCAAAAGCGCCATGCAGCCGATTGTCGATTTTGCACGGATCTATGCCCTCAACCAGCGCCTCGAGCAAACCAACACCCAGGAGCGGCTGCATCAGCTTCAATTGAAAAAGGTGCTGACCTGGCAGGACTACAACGAACTCGACCAGGGCTATAGCTTCTTGATGCAGCTTCGATTCGTTCGCCAGGTGGCGGCGGTGCTGGAAGAGGGCAAAACGCCCGACAATTACATCAATCCCAAGAAGCTCTCCCGCTTGGAGCAGACCATGCTCAAGGAGATCTTCAAACGGATCGAAAAGTTTCAGACAAAGTTAGGTTTTGATTTTACCGGGATTGGGTGATATTTGGTTGGTTGGTCGATTCGTCGATTGGTTGATTGGTTGATTGGGGAAGGATGGCTCGATTGGTGAATTGGTTATCGGGGCTCTGGTTTTTCCCACTTGACCATTCGACTATTTAACGAATCAACCCCGTTCCCACTCAGGAGGCAGCCATGGCGGTGATCACCATCTCCAGGCAGTTCGGGGCGGGTGGAAGGACCCTGGGCCGGGCCGTGGCCAAGCAGTTGGGCTTCCCATTCCTCGACAACGAACTGATCCAGAAGGTGGCCGAAAAGGCGCGCGTGTCGAACAATTGGGTCGCTTCCATTGAAAAAGAGGCCGGCGGGCGGCTGCTCAGATTCGTTTCCGGGTTGGTTTCCCGGGGTCTGATCGACCGGATCCTCGACGATGAACGCGGCTACATCGACGAGGAAATCTACCTCGATTTGCTGGGCCAGATCATCCGGCAGATTGCAGAAGAGGGCGACGCAGTCATTCTCGGACGGGGGAGCCAATACATCCTGCGCGACTCTGCCAACGCCTTTCACGTTCTGCTGGTCGGAGAAAAGGCGGACCGCGTCCGGTTCATGGAAGAGCACTACGAACTGAACCCATCCCGGGCGGTCAAGGTGGTCAACATGGAAGATCGGCGGCGGGCCAACCTGTACCGGAAGTTCGGGCGGGAAGACTACGACGACCCCATATTGTATCACCTGGTACTGAACATGAGCCATATCCACATGGACCGCGCCTGCTGGCTGATCTGTCGGCTAATATCCGGATAGTCCATTGCCGGTCGATCGGATCTATATCGAATCTTCGGCGGCGCAGCTCCCGGCCGTCGAAGATATCGTTCGCCGGATCGACCCGGCCCGGGCGTCGATCGTAGAGGACAGCCAAACGGTCTACGATGCGGTGCTGAAGGCGAAAGATCCGGTGAGCCGGGGAAAGCAGGTCCTTTACCTGACGCAAAACCGCGGCCCTTTCGTCCGGAACTGTCCGGGTACCCGAAATTATACCTGCTGCGGGTATCGCATTCTGCACGTGGGCACCTACTGCGTGATGGACTGCGCCTATTGCATCCTCCAATCCTATTTCCACCCCCCGGTTCTTCAATTCTTTGTCAACCACGACGACATGCACCGCGAACTGGCCCAACTCTTCGCCGAGGAGCGGATCAGCCGGATCGGGACCGGTGAATTTACCGACAGTCTGATCTGGGAGCGCTGGACGCCGCTTTGCAGGGATCTGATCGACACCTTTGCCGGCCAAGACCGTGCGGTCCTGGAACTCAAGACCAAAACCGCAGCCGTGGCGCGGCTGCTGGACCGGGAGCATCGTCAAAAGACCATCATGGCATGGTCGCTCAACACGGAGCGGATCATTGCCGAAGAGGAGCGCAGCACCGCTTCCCTGGAGGCTCGATTGACGGCAGCCGCCAAATGTGCCGACCGGGGGTATCCGCTGGCGTTTCATTTCGACCCCATGATGATCTACGAAGGCTGCGAAGCAGAGTACCGGCAGGTGGTGGACCGGCTGTTCGCCCGGATTCCTTCTTCGGCCGTTGTCTGGATCAGCATGGGCACGTTTCGGTTCATGCCGGCGCTCAAGGCGGTCGTCGAGCGGCGGTTTCCCCGGTCGAAAATCATCTACGGCGAATTCGTCCCCGGTCTGGACGGAAAGATGCGCTACTTCAGCCCGCTGCGGATCAGGCTCTACCGGGAGGTGGCCGAGGCGATCCGGGCTCATGCCCCCGATATTACGCTGTATCTGTGCATGGAGGATGAAAAAACCTGGCAGCGGTCGCTGGGATTCTTTCCGCAGGGCAAAGACGGGCTCAATCAGATGCTCGACGAGGCCGCCGTCCGCCACTGCGGGCTTTTAAAATCGCTGACGCGATTTTAAAAGCAAGTCGCGTTCCGCGAAAAACCATAAGGCGCAAACAAGAGACGTGAAATGAAAACGCCGTCCCGGCGAGAGTTCCGGACGGCGTTTTTTTGCCTTTTCCCCTGCGGCGAAGCCGCTCCCTGTAAATAAACGCGCGCAGCGCGTTTATTTACTCTTTTTGAGCGGCCTCGATGATCTTTTGGGCCAGCTGGGCCGGCACTTCGTCGTAGTGGGAGAATTCCATCGTGAACATGCCCCGGCCTCCGGTCATGGAGCGAAGATCCGGCGCATAGCTCAGAAACTCGGCCATGGGCACGTGGGCTTTGATGATCTGATTTTTTCCCTTGCTGTCCATTCCCAGCACCCGGCCGCGCTTTCCGTTCAGGTCTCCCATGATGTCGCCCATGAACTCCTCGGGGGTGACGATGGTGATTTCCATGATCGGTTCCAGCAGAGCCGGATTGGCCTGCTGCACCGCTTTTTTAAACGCCAGGGAGCCGGCGATTTTGAAGGCCATTTCCGATGAGTCTACGGCATGGTAGGAACCGTCGTCGAGAATCACCTTGAAGTCGACGACCGGATAGCCGGCCAGGACCCCTTTTACGGCCGCTTCCTGGATCCCCTTGTCCACCGCCGGGATGTACGTCTTGGGGATGGAGCCGCCCACGATGGCGTCCACGAATTCGTAGCCTTCCCCCCTCGGCAGGGGCTCCATCTGGATCCAGCAGTCGCCGAACTGACCGTGGCCCCCGGTTTGCTTCTTGTGCCGGCCCTGGACCCGGGCGCTTTTTTTAATGGTTTCACGGTAGGGGACCTTCGGCGGTTTGAGCAGCACCTCGACATTGTACTTTCGTTTGAGCTTTTCCACTGCAGACTCGATGTGCACCTGGCCCTGACCCGAGAGAAGCAGCTCCTTGGTATCGGCTTTCCGCTCCAGGGAAAGCGCCATGTCTTCTTCGAGCAGCTTGGCCATGGCGGAAAAGATCTTGTCTTCGTCTCCCTGGGATTTGGGTTCGATGGCAAAGCTGATGAGCGCGGGCATGGGCTCCACCGCCTTGAATTTCACCCGGGCGGAGTCGTCGCAGAGGGTATCTCCGGTCTTTGTCTCCTTGAGCTTGGCCACGGCCACGATTTCTCCGGGCCCGGCTTCGCCGACCTGTTTCTGCTCCTTGCCGGCGGGTCGAAGCAGCTGGTTGAAGCGCTCCTTGGTCTCCCGGTCGCTGTTGTAGAACGTGCCGTCGGATCCGAGCTTTCCGGACACGATCCGGAAAATGGAAAGCCTTCCGGCAAACGGATCGGCGACGGTCTTGAAAACAAAACTCGAAAACGGGGCGCTTGGATCCGGGGCCCGCTCCACGGTTTCCCCGGAGGTCGGATCGACGCCTTCTTTGGGCCCTCGATCCACTGGAGAGGGCATGACTGCTGCAACGAAATCAAGAAGCAGGTCGATCCCGATATTTCGGGTGACCGATCCGCACAGAACCGGGGCCAGGGACCGATCCAGGGTTCCTTTTCGCAGGGCGGCGCGGATCTCCTCGTCGGTGAGCGATTCACCCTCAAGGTATTTTTCCACCAGGGCGTCGTCTGCTTCGGCCACGTTTTCGATAAAGGTTTCGCGTTCGGTTTCCACCAGCTCCTTCATGTCCGCCGGGATGTCGGTTTCCGTGGCGTTGCCGTTTTCGTCATAGACGAAGGCCTTGTTCTGGATGAGGTCGACCACGCCCTTTAGCTCGGCTTCCGACCCGATCGGGAGCTGCACGATCATCGGTTTGGGGCCTTCGAGGACCTGGGAGGCCTCGTCAAAGGCCCTGCGGAAATCCGCCCGCTCCCGGTCGAGCTTGTTGATGAACAGCACGCAGGGCTGGCCGAACTCGGCGGCAAGCTCCCATCCCTGTTCGGTCTGGACCTTGACGCCGTCGACCGCGTCGACCAGCACCAGAATACCGTCCGCCGCCTGGATGCAAAACTTGGTATCGGTGAAGAAGTTTTGATCTCCCGGCGTGTCGACCAGGCTGATGGTGTGTTTCTTCCAGGGAAGCTGGTGAAACGCACTGCTGATGCTCGACTGCCGCTTGAGCTCTTCCGGTTCGAAGTCCATGACGGTATTTCCGTCTTCTACACGGCCGATTCGATTGGTCACGCCGCCCTTGTAGAGCATGACTTCGGCCAGAGAGGTTTTTCCTGCGCCGCCGTGGGAAACCAAGGCAATGTTTCTCAAGCTTTCAATCATTTCAACCATTCAACTCCTCTCTGTGGCATATTTTCATACCCGGAATCGGGATGAATGCGTGGGTTCGTGGGTTGGCAAATCCGTTTGTATCATCGAGCGGCCAGGCCGGAAGCCGATGCCCAATCATCGTTGCACCGAAATTTATCTCTACTATTATTGAATGCCTCAAAATGCAAGGGGATAAATTCGCTGCGCGAATTTATCCCCTTGCATTTTGAAGCTTCACAACCAACACTTGGTTACAATTCGGTACGTTACGGACCGGACATCGGCACCGGAACCTCTCGGATGGAAATATTACTCCTCAGTGACTGGGAGGTCCAGCCGAATGAAAAATTCCCGGTTCCCCTTGGGGCCCAAAATGGGGGAGGGGAGAGGGGCGCTGGACGCAAGGCCGAGGCTTGAGAAAAAACCGGCCAGTTCCGTGAGCACCTCCTGGTGCCGGGCCGGATCCCGAACCACGCCGCCTTTGCCCACCTTTCCTTTGCCGACCTCGAACTGGGGCTTGATCAGCGCAGCGATGGTGCCGCCGGGCCGAAGAAAGCGCAGCACGGCCGGCACGACAATCCGCAGGGAGATGAAAGATACGTCGATGACGGCCAGATCGACGGGGCAGGGAAGGCGGTCTTCCGGCATATGCCGGATGTTTGCACGCTCGATGACCGTCACCCGGGAGTCTTGGCGCAGCTTCCAGGCCATCTGCCCGTATCCAACGTCGACGGCAAAGACCTGAGCGGCCCCTCGCTGCAGCAGACAGTCGGTGAAGCCGCCGGTGGAGGCCCCGACGTCCAGGCAGAACCGCAGTTTGACATCGATGTCAAACGCGTCCAGCGCGGCTTCCAGCTTCAGCCCGCCCCGGCTGACGTAGGCGATCTCGTCCCCCTTGACGTCGATGACCGCATCGGCCGCAACCCGGGTGCCGGGTTTGTCCACCGGCTTACGGTCGACCAGCACGGTGCCGGCCATGATCAGGGCCTGGGCGCGCTGGCGGCTGTCTGCCAGACCTTTTTCCACCATCAGCCGATCAAGCCGTTCCTTATGCTTCATGATAAAATCGCTGCGAGTTCCCTGGCCGCCGTGGCGATTCCGGCCGCGTCCAGGCCGTATTTGGCCCGCAGCAGCGCCTGGGGGCCGTGCTCCACGAAGGTGTCCGGAATGCCGATCCGTCTGACGGTCACCCCGGAAAGTCCGGCGTCCATCAGACATTCCAGCACGGCGCTGCCGAACCCGCCCTGGAGGATATTTTCTTCGATGGTGAGGATGCGGGGGATCTTGCGGGCGAGGGCGAGGATCCGATCCGCGTCCAAGGGCTTGACAAAGCGGCAGTCGACCACGGCGGCGCTGATCCCTTCTTTTTCTAGATTTCCGGCGGCTTTCAGCGCGCCGCTCACCGGATATCCGATGGCGAGAATCAGCAGGTCGTCCCCGGTTTTCAATACTTCGGACCGGCCGATCTCCATGGGAAGAATCGTTTCGTCCAGGGGGCAGCCGGTTCCGCTTCCACGCGGGTATCGAACCGCGATGGGACCCTCGTGGTTGACGGCCGTGTAGAGCATCCTTCTGAGCTCGTTTTCGTCCCGGGGCGCCATCACCACCATGTTGGGCAGGCTCCTGAGGTAGGACAGATCAAAAAGCCCGTTGTGGGTTGCGCCGTCTTCTCCGACGATGCCGCCCCGGTCCAGGGCAAACACCACCGGCAGCGCCTCGATACAGACGTCGTGGAGGATCTGGTCGTAGGCCCGCTGCAAAAAAGTCGAGTAGATGGCCACCACCGGCCGGAAACCCTCGACGGCCATGCCCGCGGCAAACGTCACTCCGTGCTGTTCGGCAATTCCGACGTCGAAAAAACGATCGGGAAATTTTTCGGAAAATTCCACCAGACCGGTCCCCTCGGGCATCGCCGCTGTGACGGCCACGATCTTGTCGTTCGCTTCGCCGAGTTCTGCCATGGTCCGACCGAAAATTTGGGTGTAGGTCGGATGCTTGCTCGGGCGATCGATGCAGTTGCCCGTTTCAGCGTCGAAGCAGCCGACGCCGTGGAAATGAACCGGGTTTTCCTCGGCCGGGGGATAGCCCTTTCCCTTTTTGGTGGTGACATGTAGCAGGACCGGCTCATCGAACTTTTTGATATTGTTCAAGATATCGATTAGATGCCCCAGGTTGTGGCCGTTGATGGGGCCGAAATAGTCGAAATTGAAGGCCTCGAAAAGCATTCCCGGCGTGATGAACGTCTTGAAGGAATCTTCCGAGCGTTTGGCAATCTGGTAGATGTCGTCGCCGATTTTGGGAAGCGAGCGGAGAAAATCACCGAATTCCTTTTTCAGGTTTTGCAGCCGGCGTGCGGAAAAGGTGCGGCTGAGCAAGGAAGAGATCGCTCCCACATTGTGGGCGATGGACATGTCGTTGTCATTGAGGATGACGAGCAGGTCTTTTTTTTGGTCGCCGGCCTGGTTGAGCCCTTCGTAGGCCAGCCCCGCGGTCATCGATCCGTCTCCGATCACGGCGATGACCTTTCCTTCGGTCTTGGTCAGGTGCCGGGCGCAGGTCAAGCCGAGGCCGGCAGAGATGGAGGTGCTGCTGTGTCCGGTGGAAAATCCGTCGTAGGGACTTTCCTTCATCCGGGTAAAGCCTGAAATTCCGCCCAGCTGGCGCAGGGTGGCAAACTGTCCGCGGCGGCCGGTCAGGAGCTTGTGTGCGTAAGCCTGGTGTCCCACGTCCCAGATGATTCGGTCTTTGGGCGCATCGAACACGTAGTGGATGGCGATGGCCAGCTCCACTGTGCCGAGGCTCGGCGCCAAGTGCCCGCCGGTTTGAGAAACCACCGAAACGATGGTTTCCCGGATTTCTGCGGCCAGCGCCGGCAGTTCCTCTCTGGAAAGCTGCTTGAGATCGGCCGGGGTGTCGATTTTATCCAGCAATGGCAAGGTCTATTCTCCCGTAAAATAATTCTCGAGGTCCGCCGGTCAGCGCTGCCGGTCGGCCACGTATCGGGCGATGGCGCGCAGCGGTTCGGCCCGGTGATCGAACCCGGAAACGGCGTCGATTGCCTCTTTTACCAGCTCCCGCGCCCATGTTTTAGACGACGACAGACCGAGCAGGGAAGGGTAGGTGCTTTTTTTTCGTTTCGCATCCGTTCCGACCGATTTTCCCAGCTTTTCAGGATCCCCCGCCACATTTAAAATATCGTCGGTTACCTGGAAGGCCAGACCGACGCTTCGTCCGTATCGGCCCAGCTCGTCCAGGAGATGGTCTTGGGCGCCGGCCAGAAACCCGCCGCACCAGACGGCGGCCTCGATGAGAACGCCGGTTTTCAGCCGATGAAGCTCGGTCAGATCCTCCAGGGAAAGCGCGGAGCCTTCTGCGGCAATATCCCGCATCTGTCCTTCCACCATCCCACGGATGCCGGCCGCCGAAGCCACCCGGTGAATCACAGCGATCTTCTCGCTCGGCCCGAACCGGTTTTGTGATTCGACCCAGGTATCGGACAGAACCTCGAAGGCAAGGGTCAGCATTCCGTCGCCGGCCATAATGGCCGTGGCCTCATCGAATTTCGTGTGACAGGTCGCCACCCCCCTTCGAAGCGCATCGTCGTCCATTGCCGGCAAATCATCGTGAATCAGGGAATAGGTGTGGATCAGCTCCAGGGCGCAGGCCGCTGCAAGCGCGTCGTTTGCATCGCCGCCGGCAGCCTCGCAGGCAGCCAAACACAAAATTGGCCTCAGGCGTTTTCCCCCGGCCAGCAGCGAATATCGGATGGCCTCGCCAACGCGGCTGTTGGGAACAGTTCGGTCATTGAGCAAGGCCTTCAGAGAATCTTCGATCCGGACTCTGCGCTGGACAAGATAGTCCTTCAAGTCAAAGGGATTCATCGGGGCCTTTTTCCGATCCAAATTTTTCCGATCCAAAGGGGGCCTCGACCGGATTTCCCTCCTCGTCTTCAGTCAGCAGGGAAATCCGCCGCTCGGTTTCCTCTAGTTTTTCGTTGCAGTAGCGCGAGAGCGCCATCCCTTCTTCGAACTTTTTCAATGCCTTTTCAAGGGGCAGGGTTCCGGACTCGAGCTCTTCGACGATCAGCTCGAGCTGCTTCATCGCCTTTTCGAAGGTCGGCTTGCTGCTGGCCATGATCGCTGGTTCCTCCCGATCAATGTTCATCGATTCCGTTTGTCTGCAACGGCGTTAAGATCCCCCCGCGCCAAGGTGATGCGGAGCCGCTGTCCGTCGGAAACAGACGCCGGATCCAGCAAGACCCGGCCTCCGGGGGCGGTCCGGGTGATGCTGTAGCCCCGTCCAAGAACCGCCATGGGGTTGAGGGCAGAAAGTCGGGCCGTCTGCACTCGAAGCTGCGACTTTTTTATAGAAACAATATTTTTGTTTAAATACATAATCTTATTGTTAGTTTCATAAAGCTTTTGTTTATATTCTGCAACCCTTTTTGCCGGATCAACGTGGGCAATGCGGCCATCCATCCATGCAAGTCTTTCCTTTCGCATCGACAGGTCCTGTCGAACGGCGCGAAGGATGCGGCCGGAAAGGTCGTCGATTTTGAGCCTCAGCTCGTCGATTCTGCGCCTGGGGTGAACGAGCCGCTTTTCGAAATGCCGCAGCGAATCTTTCCACTTTTTGATTTGATGCGAAACAGCAAGAGCTGCCCGGCGCCGGTAGTCGACGGATGACTGCAACAGCTTGCTCCGGTCCGGAACCACCAGTTCTGCAGCGGCCGACGGCGTCGGCGCCCTCAGGTCTGCGGTAAAATCCGCGATGGTAAAATCGGTTTCATGACCCACGGCGGAAACAACCGGAATGCGGTTTCGAAAGATGGCCCGGGCGACCGCTTCGGAATTGAACGGCTGCAGGTCTTCCAGGGATCCGCCCCCGCGGGCCAAAACAATGACATCGGCCAGGTTCCAGCGATCGAGACGGTCCAGGGCCGCTTCGATTTCCCCGGCGGCATGGTCTCCCTGGACCTGAACCGGCACCACGTCGAGGCCGATTCCGGGAAACCGGCGAAGGGCGATATTCAGAAAATCGTGGACTGCGGCGCCGGTAGGCGAGGTGACCAGGGCGATTCGCTTCGGCAAGAGGGGAAGGCCGGCTTTTTTCTCCGGGTTAAAGAGCCCTTCTGCAGCCAGCGCCTCTTTGAGCTGCTCGAAGGCCTTTTGCAGGGCGCCAAGTCCCCGAGGTTCCAAATATTCGAAAATCACCTGATAAGTGCCCCGGGGTTCGTAGACGCCGATCCGGCCCAAGCCGGTGACCTCCATGCCGTCTTCGGGCCGGAATTTGAGCTGCCGGTTCTGGCCGCGGAACATGACCGAACGGATCTGGGCGGCGTCGTCTTTCAGCGTAAAATAGTAATGGCCGGAAACCGGCGCGCTGAAATTCGACACTTCGCCGGTGATCCAGAACAGATCGAATCTGGATTCAAGAATCGATTTGATCTCGCCGGTGATTTCGGACACCGTGTAGACGCGGCTGGATCCGTTCATCCCTCTACCTTGTCCGGATTCACTTCCCATTGCAAAACAAAAAAGCGTCTCTTCAAAAAACGCACGGACGCTACCACAGGAAAGCGCCGGCATTCAACGCTTTTCCTCTTGGCAGCCTGCGCCTCCCCGTAAGGTCTGATAAGGTATATTATGTAAACTTATAGCCAGGACCATGAAGTCGGCCGATCTCAGTGCAGGATTTTTTCGGATGCCTCCCCTGTTTCGGAGTGATCGGGCGTCGGCGAGACCGCGGCCGGCCGATGGCTTTCAATGACCTCCCGTAAAGCCGGAACCAGATAGACCTCCTCGATGGGATGCTGAGCCAGGCACTCGGCCATCAGTCGAACCTTTTCTGCGATCGACGCATGCTTGTCCATAATGAAAACCGATTCGCCATGAACTTTGCACAGGCCGCTTTGCACCCGGATGCCGACCTGCCGGAGGTTTTTTTCGGAAACCGTTATGCCGAGCTTTTCGGCAAGTTCGGTGAGCTGCTCATAGATCTGTTCCGGACTCATGGGGTTCTCCCTGGATCGAATTTTGTCCTCCGGCCAAGGCTTCGATTCATGTTCTCGCTAAAAAATAAACTGGGTTGGCAATCTGCCAATTATCTCATAATGACAGTTAATTAAGATATATAGGCTTACGTTTTGATTTAAGTTGTGGACTCGTATCCTTTCGATATTGCAAAGGGGCATCCATGTGTTATATTAGTCCAGTCTCACTCATATCGCAATAATTTACAGGAGGTTGGAAATGCAATCCGTACCGGTGAAGCAGACGCGGACCCAGGTCGTCGTCAACAATTTCGTTCGAAGCGTATACAATTGGATGGCGGTCGGGCTCGGGCTGACCGGGTTCGTCGCCTTTGCCGTCGCCAACAACGAGTCGCTGCTCCGCATCGTATTCGGCAACCAGATGCTGTTTTTCGGGCTGATCATCGCCGAACTGGGCCTGGTGTTTTATCTGAGCGCCCGGGTGAGCAAGATTTCGCCCGCCACGGCAACCGGGCTGTTTGTATTGTACGCGGGGCTCAACGGGGTGACGATTTCCTTTATTTTTATCGTATATACCGCCTCTTCCATCGCGTCCACCTTCTTTGTCTGTGCGGCCACCTTCGTGGCGTCGAGCATTTTCGGGTGGACCACCAAGCGGGATCTCACCTCCATGGGCAGCTTCATGTTCATGGGGCTGATCGGCATCATCATCGCCTCGGTCGTGAACATGTTCATGCAGAGTTCGGCCATCGCCATGATCGTGAGCTATGTCGGCGTGCTCGTTTTTGTCGGGCTCACCGCCTGGGACACCCAGAAGCTCAAGAACATGGCGCTGGCCCAGCCGGACGGGCTCGATGCCGGCGTGGTTCGCAAAGGCGCCATCATCGGGGCCCTGTCGCTCTATCTCGACTTCATCAACCTGTTTCTCATGCTCCTCCACATTCTCGGCGCCAGCAGGGAATAACAGCAAGCAACTCAATTTCCTTACAAAAAAAGCCCGGGCGGTCAGCGCTCCGGGCTTTTTGTATATCTGCTTCCATAAAAGAGTTGCGAAGCTACTCTCCGATGGCATCTGTGACGGCCCGGGCGATTTTCTCGCACGCTTTTCGGGTGTCGTTTTCCGAGGGCCCCTCCACCATGACCCGGCACACCGGCTGGGTGCCGGAGTAGCGGACCAGCACGCGCCCTTCGCTTTTCAGGCCATTTTCCACCTCCCGGATCGCTTCTGACACACCGGCGATCTCCGCGAGCTTCGGTTTTGCCGCCACCGTCACGTTGATCAACACCTGGGGATAGACGGTCATGATCGATTTGGCCCGGGAAAGCGGCTGATTTTTCCGTTGCAGCGCCCCCAGCAGCCGAAGTGCGGCAAAAAGCCCGTCACCGGTGGTATGCGAATCGAGAAACACCAAATGTCCGGAATCCTCTCCTCCCAGCACCGCACCCCAGCGCCGCATCTCCTCGACGACCTTCCGGTCGCCGACATCCGAGAGCCGGTGTTCGATTCCCAGTTTTTCCAAGGCCCGCCCCAGCCCCGCATTGGACATGACCGTGGTGACCACCCGGTTGTTCGACAGGGTTTGCCGCGCTTTCATGTCCGCTGCACAGATGGCGATGATCTGATCTCCCGTGATCACGGCGCCGGTTTCGTCCACGGCCACGAGCCGGTCGCCGTCGCCGTCGAAGGCCAGTCCCAGATCGGCGCCGGTGCGCCGAACTTCCTTTGCCAGACCGCCGGGGTGCTCCGAGCCGCAGCCGTCGTTGATGTTCCGGCCGTCAGGGAAGACGCCGATGGCCGACACATCCGCGCCCAGCGAGGAAAACAGTTCCGGCCCGACCCGGTGGGCCGCGCCGTTGGCGCAGTCCAAAACGAGGGACAGACCGGAAAGCGGCTCCCCCCTGGCCCGAAGGAATTCCAGATACCGATTTTCGGCGTCTTCCACGGCGGCAATCCGACCGACGGTTTTCCCAAAATCAACCCCGGTCCGATCCTCTTCCAGTATCGTGCGGATCCGTTCTTCGATTCCCTGTTCCATGGCCCGGGCGGGCTTGAAGCCGTCTCCGGAAAAGACCTTTAACCCGTTGTCCTCGAAGGGATTGTGGGAGGCGGATACGACGATGCCGGCGGCGGCCCCGCATTCGACGGTAAGACGGGCAACCGCCGGCGTCGGGATCACCCCGGCCATGAGGGCGTCTGCACCGGATGAACAGACCCCCGCAGCTGCGGCGGCAGCGAGCATATCCGATGATTGGCGGGTATCGGCGCCGATGACCACCTTCGGCCGGGCATTTGCCGCCAGAAGATCGGCCACGGCCCGCCCGAAAGCCACCGCCGTTTCCGGGATCATCGGATATCGGTTCGCCCTTCCCCGGATGCCGTCGGTTCCAAAAAGCCTGTCCATATCAAGTCTCGTTTTGCTTTGCTGCCTTCAGGGTCTCCAACCGGTCGAAGGCCTCTGACACGGTCCGATCCACGATGGCCTGCAGCCACCGAACGCCATCTTCCCGAACAGCCGGGGAAAACCCCTGGACGGAGGCCACGTATCGGTCTTGTGTTTCGTCGTTCGACGCCACGGCGCCTAAAAACCGGTCTCGAAGCTCCGGGTCCTCGATGTCTGCGCTCGGACGGCCCAGCACCGCCGCCACCTCAGGCCAGCGGTCGATCAGCTCTTTTTTTTCCGCCACGACCCAGGCCGAGGCGTCCTTTCCCATCAGCTCCTGATACACGGCCAAGGATGCTGAAATCTTATCGACAAGCTGGCCCAGTCTCCCGATCCGTTCTTCCAGGTTGAGGGCCAGGACCGCCTGCAGCCCCTCGATCAGCAAGCGGGCCATCGGTTCGGCTGCGAACAGGGGCCGGACCCGGCTGTACCAGGCCTGCAGGGCTTTCAAGTTGCCGATATAGATCAGATTATTTTCCAGGATCCTGCGGATGCTGCGATAGAGTCCCGGCAAGTTCGGAACGCTGAAGCTCCGACGCGGGGCTTCGAACACCAGGCGGCCCTCCTGATCCACGTCCTTTCTAACGATGGCCCCGGACGCCGTGACCGTGCCGAAGGCCACCCGGCAGGGGCCGACCAGGCCCCCTTGACCGCCCAGAAAAATCGGGTCACGGTCGAGCATGACGCCGCGGGGCACATCCCCGATCAGCGAGGGGGTGGCCTTGTCCTGGTTCGGCGTGAAGTTGAAATGGATGAAGCTGCTGCCGACTTCACTGTGGTGTTTCGGGCCGGTGCCGCCGGCCATCAGACAGTCGCAAAAATTGATCAGGCTTCCCAGGGTGACAAAGGGAAACAGCACCGTCTGCTTCAACCCGACGCAGTGGGCCGCGCCGGCCCCCTCTTCCAGGATTGTCCCCTCCCGGAAGTAGGCCCCGGGTCCGACTTTGTTTTTCCCAAGAAAAACAGTCTGTTCAAAGGCTCCGGCCGAAAGCGCCGTATCCTTGCCGACCCGGCAGTCTGTTAAAGCAACCGGCCCTTCGGTGCCGATCCGGACGTGATCGAGAATCAGGGTCGACGCCCCGGCCAAACGGCAGCCGGGAAACAGGACCACTCCGTTTCCCGAAATCCGATCGACATCGACCTCCTCTCCGACGGTCACCGCCCCCGGGTTGGGGATCTCGACCCCCTTTTCGATCAGTTTTTCGACAATACCTGCCGCCATTTTCTTTCCTCTATTGCCGTCCTCCCGGCCTCAATATTGGTCGCTCTCTCCGGCAGCCTCCGGGCCCAGAGAACCCGGCTTTGATATAAGTCCAGAGGGCATGCAAGCTTAAAGCCGAAATTCGAATTTTTCATTCTTCATCCCCTTATGGCAGAACCAGATGCCTCTGACCTGGTCCTAAGGACCAGGATTTCCAGACTGCAATGAACTACCCCGCCGCAAGCAGCGGGGTATCAAATGCCCAATGTCTTTTATATCGCCGCAAGCGGCGGGGAATTCGACCCTCATAGATTAAATCGCGACAGCGGTGTGATCAAGGGAACCGGTAGATCACCGCTCCCCAGGTCAGCCCGGCGCCGAGGCCCAAAAACATCGCCGTGCGGCCCGGTCCGAGGATCCCCTGCTCCAGGGCTTCGTCCAGGGCAATGGGAATGCTGGCTGCAGTCGTGTTGCCGTATTTTTGGATGTTGTGAAACACCTTGTCTTCGGGAAGCTTCATGGCCCGGGCAAACGCCTGGTTGATTCTCAGGTTGGCCTGGTGGGGAATGAACAGGTCTACGGCCTCGACCGGCAGATCGGCCTGTCTGAGGACCTCGCCGGCCACCTCCGGCAGGCGCCTCACCGCGGTTTTGAAGATTTTCTGACCGTCCATGACCGGATAATGGCGTCCTTCGGCAAGCATTTTCTCATCGATTCTCGGCCATTGCCGGGAGGCCGGTCCCTCGATCATCAGGCTTTCGGCCCCGGCGCCGTCGGCATGCAGCGACGCCGCCAGAATGCCGGCCCCGTCGCCGGCATCTGCGCCCTCGATGCAGACAACCCCGGCCCCGTCGCCGAAGATGGCCGCCACGTCCCGGCCCCGGGTGGAGATGTCCAGTCCGGTGCTGTGGACCTCGGCGCCGGCCAGCAGAACCCTTTTGGCATAGCCGCTTCGGATGTAGGCATCGGCCGTGACAAGACCGTAGAGAAAACCGGTACACTGCTGCCGGATGTCCAGGGCCGGCGTGGAGGCCAGGCCGAGCTTGGTCTGGAGCAGGCAGCCGGAGCCCGGGAAAAAGATGTCCGGACTCAGGGTGGCAAAAATGATCAGATCAACGTCTTCGGCGGTCCATCCGGCCCGTTTCAGGGCGATTTTCGAGGCTTCCAGCGCCAGATCCGACGCCCCAACGCCCCCCTCCTCCGGAATCCAATGACGCTTCTCGATGCCGGTCCGCTGCCGGATCCACTCGTCGGAGGTTTCCATCCATCGGGAAAGATCCTCGTTGCTCACTTGTCGGGGCGGCACATATCGGCCGGTCCCCCGGATGATCGACTGCTTCATCATCGTTTTCCTTCCTGACCGTCGGGTTCATCCCCCCAGAGCGCTTCCAGGAGGCCGGAGTTTCGCTTGATCCGGCGCGACGCGGCCAGTTCAATCACCGGCTCGGTGCCGCAGAGGATCACCCTCTGCCGGGCCCGGGTGGCGCCGGTGTAGATCAGCTCACGGGTCAGCACCGGCGCATCTTTTTCCGGGAGAACAAGGAGCACCTCGTCGAATTCCGATCCCTGGCTCTTGTGGACCGTCATGGCAAACGCCGTCTGGTGCGCCGGAATCCGGGCCGGGGAAACCGACCGCAGCCCGCCCGTTTCCGTCGAAAAATAGACCTGGAGCCCCCCGGTATCCGGATCCGGCATGGCCACGCCAAGATCTCCGTTGAAAAGCCCCAGGACATAGTCGTTTTCCAGGATCAGCACAGGTCTTCCCGGGTACCACGGCCCGCGGCTTTTCGCAACCAGCCCCCGTCGCTGCAAGGCCAGGACCGCCAGGTCATTGAAGCCATCCACCCCCAGGGGGCCGCGGTTTACGGCGCACAATATCTTGAACCGTTTCGCCTGTTCAAGCGCTTTCTTCGGCGATTCAGCCCGGACCAGACCCTCAAAGGCCCGAACCATGATATCCTCCAGGTGTCGATGCAGGACCGAGCGGTCGGCGGCGTCGATCCAGCAAACCGAATCTTGGGAGGGCCAGCGCGATGCCGTCTGAAGGGCGCCGGGGCCGTCTCCGCGGTTGACCCGGCGGCTGAACCGGCCGATTCCGCTCTCGGCTGAAAATCGAAAGTTTCGGTGCAGCAGAACGACCGCGTCCGAAAGACCGGCCGCGTCTCTTTTCCGGGGAATCTCGGCCGCCGGGCAAAGCCCCGTCGCTTCGGCCAACAGGTGCGCCCAGGACCGGGAAATCCCCGGAATCCGGCGCCTGCCGCACAGGTCCCCCATCACGGCACCGGCCTCGACCGAAGCAAGTTGATGACGGTCCCCCATGAGGATGAGGCGGCAGCCTTCCGGAAGCGCCTCGACCAGCCTGGCCATCAGCGCCAGATCGACCATCGATGCCTCGTCGACGATGACTGCATCGGCGGCCAGTGGATGGTCGCGATGGTGCCGGAAATCGGCAGTTCCGGGGATCGATCCCAGAAGACGATGGAGAGTGACGGCCTCTGTCGGAAGCGCCCTTTTAACCGAATCCGTGCAATCGAGGACCGCGGCGGCCGCCTCCATCGACTCGCGCAGCCGGGCGGCGGCTTTTCCCGTTGGCGCTGCCATCCGGATACAGAACCGGTCTTCGCCAAAAAGCGCGAGCAAAATAGCGGCGATCCGGGCGGCTGCCGTGGTTTTGCCGGTACCCGGCCCTCCGGATATCACGCATAGGGGTTTGAGTACCGCCGTGGCGGCGGCCAGGGCCTGCTCCTTGAGTCCGCCTTCGATCGATTCGGGAAACATCCGCTGAAGCGCTCTTCCGAAAACCGCCTTGTCAACACCGCCCGGAAAACTTTCGGCTTTTTGGCAAAAGAACGCCGCCAGCTGCTGTTCGTACCGCCAGTAGCGGTACAGATAAAGGCGGGTGCCGTCAAGGATCAGCGGCTGAATGTCGCCGGGAGCGCCGACGGCGGGATGGGAGGCCAGCGTCTTGCGCCATCGTTCAGGCTCCGGCAAATCAAGCGGGGCAAAGGCCGGCAGGGCGGCATTCTCGCAGAAGGAAAGCGGCGCTGCCAGGTCGAGACATACATGCCCGCTTCCGGTGGCCGCACTCACCAGTTCGGCGGCAAGCACCACGGACGGCTCGGTGCGATCATCACGCCTGCGGATGAACTCGCCAAAATGCACATCGATAGATCGAAGTAATTTTCTTATATTATTATGTGTTACATTCATTTATATAAAGTTATGCATTAGATATCGGGGGGCCAGGCCACGAGGCGATCCCTGAGCCGGACCAGAAGCGAGGCCTTCGGCCGGTCGAAAAAGACCCCGGGACGGTTTTCCGCCTCCGGGTGCATGCCGCGGAGGAACAGGTAAAATGCGCCGCCGAATCCGGTTTCGTACCGGTACTCCGCATCCTTTTTCCGGAGGTAAAGATCCAGAGCGAGACAGTAGAGGGTGTATTGAAGATCGTACCGGGCCTCTCTCATGACCCTGGAAAGGGCCCCCGGATCGTATCCCTTCCGATCCGGCCCGAGGTAGTTGGATTTCCAGTCGACCAGGTAATACCGGCCCCGGTGGAAAAAGACCAGGTCGATGTATCCCTTCAAGACGCCCCGGACCGGTGAAAAATGAAGCCGGCTGCCCGGGGTCTTTTCCTGCCCTGCCGCAGAAAAGGACGGTAAAAGCGCTTCCAGGTCCTCCGGAGAAACCTGTTGAAGGGGGAAAAAAAACGCCAGCTCGTGGAGGCGGTGCGCCCGGGGAATCGCTTCCAGGCGCAGATCGGGCGGCTCGGCTGCCAAGGGGGCCGCCAAAACCCGCTGGATCCCTTCGCATACCGCCTTCTGCCAGTGTTCTTCAAAACCGTACTGACGAAGCTTCAGCGCCGCCAGCCGGCGCCGCTCTTCTTTGCCGTCCGGCGAAAACGGCGCATTTTCCAGCAGTTCATGAAAGAAGTGTCCCGCACGAACCCCGCCTGGAAAGGTCAGGATATCGCGCCGGTCGCCCTCTTCGGGCCCGTCTGAAACGCTTTCAGGACCTGCCCCCACGCGGTCGCGGTCGGGCTGTTCGATCTCCCCCGGACCGAACCGGACGCCGGGCGAAGCCGCCAGGTGAGAATAGCTGGCCACCCGCCAGCTTCGGTCGATCGTACCGGAAAACCGCCGCACCGATAGCGCGGGCTTTTCGCCCTCCTGCCGGACCGACGTCGGATGCGCCTCTTCTTCGATGCGGCAAAGGAAGACATCTCCCCCGGCGGCGGATTCCAGACGCTTTAGCGGGGCATGAAAGTCGGCATCGGAAAGCCCCTTGACATGGCGGGCCAGCGCTTCGACCGGATCCGGATTTCCTTTCAACGCCGGGCCGTAAAACAGGTAGGCCAGGGAGGATCGTTCGGCCTGGTTGATTCTTCCCCAGGCCAGGTAGCACCGCTCCACGGCACGGGTCACGGCCACGTAGAGCAGCCGAAGGTCTTCGGCCAGGGTTTCTGTGCGGGCCAGTCTGGCGCTTCGGTCCCGCTGCCGGCCGCCCAGATCCACGGTGAGCCGATCGCCGGCCTCCGGATCGTGAAACACCAGTTCTTCCGATACCCGGGAGGCATCTGCCGACCATCCAAACGGGATGAAAACAATCGGAAACTCAAGCCCCTTGCTGCGATGAACCGTGACCACCTGAACCGCTGCAGCGTCGCTTTCCAGCCGAAGCTGCTCTTCGTCTGCATCGTGAAACGTCGCCTGTCTTTTCCGGGAAATCCATTGAATCAGCCCGGCGGGCGACAGGTTTCGCTCCGTTTCGGCCCGGTGGCACAGCTCGACAAGATGCAGCAGGTTGGTCAGCATGCGCTCGCCGCTTGGATGGGTGAGCAGACGACGGCGGATTCCTTCCTGGTCCATGAACCGGTGGATCATCCGGATAAAGCCGCCTTCGCTCCAAATCCGGCGGGCATCAACGAACTGCGCCGTCTTTTGCGGCCACCAGGACGCGTCTGATTCTCCGGCCTGAAGCGATTGGGCCGATTCTCCGAGCAGACGGGTGCAAAGGGCGGCCCGCACCCGGCGAAGGTCGAGGGGGCGGCGGACCCCGGAAAGGAGCCGCTGTAGCTCCTCGGCCTCCGATGAGCCGAATACGCTTCCGGTGCTGTACAGGACCGCCGGTATCCGGCGCTGGGACAGGATCGATTTTACGATCTGGGCCTGCCGGTTGGTCCGGACCAGCACGGCAATCTGGCCGGCCGGCCGGCCGCCGTTGATCAGGCCGCCGATTTCGTCTGCAGCCCCTCTGGCCAGCCTGGGGACGGCATCGGATTTGGCAGCCGGCCGGCCGGCGTCCGACGAAAGCAGGCACAGCGACAGTCCCGGGCCGGCAGCACAACGTTCGGTCCGGGCGGGCCTTGCCGGCGCAAAGGGAATTCCTTCCAGCAGAAAGGGCCGGGATGCCAGGGAAAACAACTCGTTGACCCCACGCACCAGCCCCGGGTCCGAGCGCCAGTTCCAGGCCAGGCTGTAGCGCTGCTCGGCGCTTTTTGCCGCCGCCAGATAGGAAAACACGTCCGCCCCGCGAAAACCGTAGATGGCCTGCTTGGGGTCGCCGATCATAAACAGCGGTCCGCGATCGTCCCCGAAAAGTCCCCGGCAGATTTCGTACTGCACCGCGTCGGTATCTTGGAATTCATCCACCAGGGCCGCTTTGTACCGGCGGGCGGCCGCTTCGGCAAAGCCCGGATTCTCCCGAAGCGCATCCCGGACCCGGGTCAGAAGATCGTCGTAAAAGAGGACGTTTTTCCGGCGCTTGTGCCCCTTGAGACGTTCCGGTGCCGTGGCGACGAATTCGGTCTTGAGCCAGAGTCTGAAGCGCTCCATCTCGAGGCGCAGTTCCTCGGCGGTTTCCAGGATCCTGCCGCACGCCTCGAAAAAGGTGAGCTGCGGAGGCGACATCCCCTTCCTTGTTCCGGCTCGGATGGCATCGTCCGTGAATCGGTGAAAATCGGCGAACAACGGAAAGGCGAGGCTGTCAGGCGACAGGTGTCGGTCCATCGACTGGATCAGGGCGTCGACCCTCTCTTTGCGGCGGCTGAGACCCGATCCGGCCGGGTTTTCGGCGACACTTCCGTAAAGATTCCCCTTGAGCACCGGATCCATGAGGGCGTTTCGAACCCGCTCTCTTTGCCGCTGCCATTCGGATTTGAGCGCTTCGGTCTGGGCGCGAAACGCCTCCAGCCGGGCCAGCTCCGGTTTTGCCTCCAGCCGGCCGCTGATCCGCATTTCGGCAGGTTTCCGGAGCCGCCGGTAAAGGGCGGAAAAGGCGTCGGGGCCCCTTGTTTTTTGCTCGAAGAGAAATGCCGCCAGTTCAGGAGGGGCATCGTGGAGGTGCCGACGCCAGAAATCGGCAGCCGCCTCATCGATCAGCGGCGTCGGGTCGACGGCAATTTCGGTGTCGAATAACGTACCGGTTTCGACGGCATGCTCGGTCAGCAGGCGATGGCAAAAGCCATGAATGGTGTGAACGGCGGCCCGGTCAAAGTCGGAAACGGCGGCATCGACCGCGCGAAGTGCCTGTTTTTGGTCGGTCACAGCCTGGAAAAGTCCCGTAATCAGAGGATCTTTTCCATGATCCACCCCTTCTGTCAAAACCGTTCGAAGTCGAACCAGACGTCTCCGGATCCGATCGCGAAGCTCTGCGGTGGCGGCCACGGTGAACGTCAGCACCACGATCTGTTCGACGGGGAGCCTGGGTTCCAAAATCAGCCGCAAAAAGAGCCCCTCGATGTTGTATGTCTTTCCAGTGCCTGCGCCCGCCTCGATAAGCCGTACGCCTCGAAGCGGAACCTGCATCAGATCGAAGGGAATCATCGACGCGCTGCTCCATGTTCGGTTCAATGGACAAAAATCTTCTCAGACGGTCTTCTTGTTTCCGGGACTGTATCAGACCCGGCCGGGTCTGAAAACCGGATGCAGCCGATCGGGAGGTTGAGTTATGGCCGGCGGAAGATTATATTTCAAAAGGTTGACCGGTTCAGGGTTCGCGGTTCCGGGTTCAAAAAACCGTCGCATTGACAAGCCAGTAAAGTTCCGGGCCCGGAGGACCCGGCTTTGAGTTAAGCCCGGATGGCATGTAAACTTAAATCCGAAATTCGAATGATCAAAACAACTGCAGCTTTCCAGAGATTGAATTCGCTCTTGTTTTGGTGATTCGGTCATTCGAATTTCGAATTTGTTTCGTATTTCGGATTTCGTGCTTCGAATTTTTTCGGTTCGGGCTGAAAGGCAGAGCCAATTGCCTCTAAACCCTGAACTGAACCAGGAACCTCAGAACCTTGAACCCCTGAACCCGGAACCTCTGAACCCGGAACCCCTGAACCTGGAACCCTGAACCTGGAACCCTGAACCCATCAAAGACCCATAGAGTGAAAACGATGCCCATGCGCCCTTCCCTGCTTCCGGCCGAATCCTTGAAAATACGAATTTCCGAGGTGTTGTCCGCGCTATGTGCAGACGTCACCCTTCTTCGGCCAAACAACCTTTCCCTTTCGGCCTCAGCGGTTCTGCTGCCGGTGGGGCTCGACCGGCAGCACCGCCCCTGCATCGTTTTCAACAAACGTTCCGACCGGGTGCGCCAGCCCGGCGACCTCTGCTTTCCCGGCGGCAGCCCCGAACCGAGGATCGATTCATTGCTGGCCGCCCTTCTCCGGCTTCCCGGCTCTCCCCTGCGCCGCTGGCCCCATTTCATCTCGTGGCGGAACCGCGGCGGGCAGAATCTGCCTAAACTCACCCGCATGCTGGCCGCCGGGCTGAGGGAAAGCTTCGAGGAAATGAGGCTCAATCCCTTTTCCGTCCATTTTCTGGGACCGCTTCCGGCCCAGAAGCTGGTGACGTTTCACCGGATCATCCACCCCATGGCGGCCTGGGTGGACGGATTTCCGCGGTATCGGCCCAACTGGGAGGTGGAACGGGTCGTTCGCATCCGCATCGAGGACCTGATGGATCCTTGCCGGTACCGGCGGTATCGGATCGTCTATGCCCCGGCCGTGGCCGAAAAGCGCGGCCGGCCCTTCGACGAATTTCCCGCATACCGTCACCGGGGCCGGCGGGGATCAGAGCTTCTCTGGGGGGCGACCTTTCGTATCACGGCCGCATTTTTGGAATTGATCTTCGGCTTCACGATCCCGGACCCAAGCGCACTTCCGTTGGTGGAGGGGCGTTTGGACGAGTCCTATTACGGAAACCGCCTTTAGCGGCTGATCGGCCGCAAGTTCGACTCACCGGAGGTTCAGCGGGACAAAAAGATCCTGCCGTATGCCGTCGAAAAAGCTGAAAACGGTGACGTGCGCATCTCCCTTCGGGGCAAGCGTTACAGCCCGGCGGAGATTTCTTCGTTCATCCTGGCGCACATCAAGAAATACGCCGAAGACTACCTGGGCGAGAAGGTCACCGACGCGGTGATCACGGTGCCGGCCTACTTCAACGACAGCCAGCGCCAGGCCACCAAGGACGCGGGCAGGATCGCCGGACTCAACGTCCAGCGGATCATCAACGAGCCCACGGCGGCTTCCCTGGCCTACGGCATGGACAAGAAGGCCGACGAGAAAATCGCCGTCTTCGACCTGGGCGGCGGCACCTTCGACATCTCGATCCTGGAGATCGGCGAAGGGGTATTCGAGGTGAAGGCCACCCACGGCGACACCGGCAGCGCCGGCCAGGGCGGCGCTGCGACCGACGAGGACGTGGTCGACGCCGAATACGAGGAAGCCTCGTAATCGGCCGGTCATCGCCAAACGAGGCAATGCATCCATCCGCTCGGCGCTGTCGGCCGGATGGATGCCCCCCGAAGGGCCGCAGCCCATGGCTGCCGGCGCCCACCCTTGTTTTTAGCTGTCGATCGTCGCCAAACCATGATAATAAAACACCATCCGCAGTGATGTAAAAGTTTCCCTCAGCCCCTTTTTTTGCCATGGCCATCGAAGACACCGTTGCCTTGTACACCGACGTCAGCCACGAGGACGCCAATACCTACGCCCTGGTGCTGACCTCCTACGGCATTTCCTATGTCGTTCGGCGCACGGCAAATGGCTGGGAACTGCGCGTGGCCGACGAGGTCCGCAAAGAGGCCCTTTCTTTGATCGAGGCCTATCGCGAGGAAAACGCCGCAGAGCCCGGCGCAGAAAAGCCCGCCTCGATGGAGTCCCCGGCGGAAAAAACATTTACCGGGGTATGGGTGTCCCTTTTTCTTCTGGCCGCCCACCTGGCCCGCCTGAGTGCATCCGATCCTTCGGAGATCGTCGGGAGGGCCGGGGCCGGGGCCGAGCAGATTCTCTCCGGCGAGTTTTTCCGAATCCTCACCGCGCTGACCCTGCACGCCGATTTCCTTCATCTGGCCGGCAATCTTGTCGGCATCGCCCTTTTCGGAACTGCCGTATGCCACCTCACCGGCGCCGGCCTCGGTTGGCTGATGATCCTGGCTTCCGGCATGCTCGGCAATCTGGCCAACGCGTGGCTCTTTCAATCCAACCACCTGTCTGTCGGAGCCTCCACCGCGGTGTTCGGCGCCGTGGGCATCCTGGGGGCGGTCCAGACATGCCGACGCCGCCGGTCAAAAACCACCGGATTTCGGGCCTGGCTTCCCCTGGCCGGCGGATTGGCCCTGCTCGCTTTTCTCGGTGCCGGCCGGCATTCGGATATCACCGCCCACCTGTTCGGATTTCTGGCTGGTGCTGTTCTGGGGTCGGTGTACGAACTGCGCCTTGCCGCTCCTCCCGAGAAGCGTTGGCAGCACCGGTTTCTGGCGCTGGCCGCGGCTGCAGTCGCCCTTTCCTGGCTGGCCGCCCTTTCCTGAAGCGGCGCCCAACGGCGATCCAGAACCTCAAAATCCCCCCTTGTCTTTTGACCGGGGATACGAGACAACCACACGGTTCGATTGCGCACAACACCGGCTCTGACAACGGGGCCGATCGAAGGCGTCATCGGAGGATTCATGTACCCGGCGGCCGAGAAAAAAGGGCCGCTACCGTGCGAAAAACTCGTGATTCGAGCCGTTACCTGAACAGACGGACAAAGAGGACAAAAATGCCGATCGTGAACATCCGCATGGCCAAAGGAAGATCCCTGGATCAAAAACGACGGCTGGTCAAGGCCGTCACCGATGCCGTGGCCCGGACAGTCGACTCCCGTCCCGAATGGATCACCGTTCTGGTCGAGGAGCTCGACCGCCAGAACTGGGCCACCGGCGGCGAGCTTCACATCGATAAATTCGGAACCGGCTACGGAACAAACGGCCGGCTGGATGAAGACGGCCCCTGAAAATTCGGTTTAAAAGACGCAGGGCCGGCCCGTCAGCGAAGAGGGGCCCGGCCGCCTGTCCGGAGGTCGCCCTCTGCCTCAGGCCGGTCTTTGCCTACCAGGAAACCGCCTCTCCGGCTTGGAAAAGCGGGGTCCAGACCGCCTCGGCCAGTTCCCTGAACTCGTCGTCGAGGGGATCCTGGTCCCGGAAGCAAAGCCGGTGGTAGGGATCGTCTGATTCGCCGGGCCGAAATTCATCCGTCCAGACGCGGCGGGCCCTTGCCATGGCCTTGTTTTCGGAGGCCCCGGAAAACCTTGCCCGCGCATAGGCCTCGGAGGCGGCCGGGAAAAGATGAAGGGGCCGGCGGAGGCCGGCCTCGAACTGGCCCAGCAGGTCCGCCAGCACGTGCCGGGCCCGGTCGGTCCGGGAAAACCGCCATGCAGCATCCCGGAAGTAAAGCGAGGTGGCCGCCGGCGCCGGGGAAGGCCGCAGAAGGCAAAGGACCAGGTGCCGAATCCAGCCGTCGAGCAGATCGACCGTTCTCATCCGTCCGTACCGAAAACGGCAAAGGCCGCGGCGGTAGACCTCTTTCAGGTTTCCTCTCAGGGAAAACCCGCCGATATCGAGGAAAACCTCCAGGGGAGGCAGGCCCTCCCCCAGATCGAGCTTCCGCACATTTTGGGCAAACTGGCCGGCGTCGACACTGAGCCTTCGAAAGCCGGCCTCGCCCGGACTGCCGTGGGGAAGCCGACCGATGCCCCGTTCCACCGGAAGGCGCGCCGACGCGGATCCGCCCTTGATCAGCAGCTGCACCAGCCCCTGGCCGATGTGATAGGCCTGAAGACCGTCGATAACAAAGGGCTCGGTATCTTCGAGACCTTCCGGCTCGACTTCCAGGTGGACCCCCAGCCGCTGCCGGAGCAGGAATCGAGCCGGATGGGAGAAAAAATCGCAAAGGGTATGAACATCCAGGGCCCGCCACCGCTTCGATTCGTCGTCGTTCATCGGTACGTCACCGGTCAGAAACGGACAGGGGCTTTTTTCTTTCCTCAGCGCTTCGGCGGCCCTGAGGTTTTCCGTTGAATAGCTGAACAGATTGTCTTCAGATGTAAAGTACAGTGGGGAAAAGGCCTGGAGACGGTGCCGGACCGTCAGCTGCTCGGGTTCGATCCCATAGCCCTGGTGCAGGGCGTCGACGAGTTCGCTGACCATCACCGACGGCGGCAGCAATGACCCGTCCTGAACGCTCTGGCCCACGTAGCTGATGTACAGCCTGCGCCGCGCGGAAATCAACGCCTCCAAAAAGAGGTACCTGTCGTCGTCTCGCCTGTTTCGGTCCCCGGGCCGTGGATGGGCCGCGATCAGATCGAACCCCGGCGTGCGGCTGTCCCGGGGAAAGTCCCCGTCGTTCATTCCGATCATGCAGATCACTTCAAAGGGAATGCTCCGCATGGGGACCATGGCGCAGAAGGTCACCCCGCCGGAAATGAATCCGCTTCCAAAGGACCGGCTCTCGAGCCTGCGGCAGAGCCAGCTGCGGATTGCCTCCCACCCGATCGGCTCCTCGCAGCCTGCGTTTTGGCCGTGCCGCGCCAGATCGTCCAGGCACGAAAGAATTTCCCGGTACTCGGATTCGCTTTCGTCCCCGCGCAGAAACAGCGCCTCCAGCGCCTCGACCAGCAGGTTTCTCCACAGCGCCGGCGGCTGCTCCACGGAAAACCTGTCGATGAAATCAAAGAGGCGGTGGGTGAACTCCAGAAAGCGACCCAGGGTCTGGGCGTCGCTTCCTTCGATGCGTCCGTAGGGAACGATGCCGTGCAAAAGCAGGTCCTCGCCCGGGACGGCATAGCCGAGAAGCAGCCGGTCGGTTCCGGTTTGCCAGGTGTTTGCCGCGGTGGCCGGAAGACCGGCCCGCTGCCGGTCCCCGGCGTCCCGGCCCCAGCGGATGCCGCTGCCGGCCACCCACTGCGATATCCGGCCGACTTCCTCCTCGGATATGGCAAACCGCTGCCGGATCGGTTCCACCTCCAGTAAGTTGAGCACTTCCGTGGCGCCGAGGCGGCTTCCGGCGAGGTCTAAAATGGCCAGAAGGCCGGCGGCCACGCGGCTGTCCCTGCGGACGCTGCTGTCTGAAACACTGTAGGGAATCCGGCTACGATCGTCGGGATGGGCGTCGAACACCGCGTGGATCAGCGGGGCATAGGCTTCGATGTCCGGCGTCATGACCAGAACGTCCCGGGGGCAAAGGCCGGGTTCTTCTTCAAACAGGGCCAGGAGCTGATCGTGCAGCACCTCGATTTCGCGCATGGAATTGTGGCAGCAATGGATCTGAATGGAGCCGTCCGTCCGACGGCGGACGGCTCCGTCCGGGTTTCGCAGATACAGGATGTCGGACTGCACGCGGGAAAGAAGCAGATCCTTGCCGGGTTCCTCGAAATGTTCCTGGATCTGTGCGCCGGCGTCCAGAATCAGTTCGAGAAACGCCTTTCCCAGGGTCCCGGTGGCGGCCAGGAGCCGGTTTCCCTCCTCTACATGAAGATCGGCTTTCGGATCGACCGCCTCTTGCGAATAGCGCCGGGCGATTCGGCCTGTCTCCCGCCGTCCGGCGATGTCGGCCCAGTATTCCCGGCAGGGATTGATGCAGAACAGATGAACCGGAATCCGTCGGGCCAGGGCGGAAAGCACTTCCAAATGAAACCGGGGAAGATAGGACACCCCGAACACCGACACCCGCTCCGGCAGGCCGGGAATCGTCTCGTAAAGATCGCCCAACGCCTCGAGCAGCAGCCGGCGAAGCCGGGCGCGGTGAAGAGCCTGTCGTTTTTCCGGCCCTTCGACCGTCGCCAGCATTCGCCACAGCTGCGCCTGCCAATGGGCATCGGCGCCTTGCTCCCAGCCAAGGATCATCTCCGGCCGGAAGACCAGGTACTGGTCGAACAGGTCGGCGATTTTTTCGGCAAGCTGAAGCCGCTTGAGTTTGCGGCCGTCGTCGCGAAGATAGCTTCGAATCGGCTCGAATCCGGCCTGTTCGATGCACTCCGGAAGGAGGGAAAAAAGCCGGAACGCCAGCGTCGCCGGGTGAAATCGATCCTCTTGCCGATCCGGCAGGTCGGCAACCGCGCAGCGGCACAGCGCGTCGACAAATGCGTTGGGAAACGGAAATACCCCGTTGGCGAATATCCCCTGGCGGCGGGCGATTTCCATGCTGATCCAGCGCTGCATCCCCCGGCTCTGGACCACGATCGTCTCGGGCACCATGGGGGAATCGAGCGGGGGTTCCAGGACCCGGGAAAGCACGTCTGCCAGGGTTTCCAGCCGGTTTCCCGTGTGAAGGAAAAGGCCGGGGCCGGGCTGTCCCATTTTTACATCCTCATGATCCGATCGACTGAGTGATAAAATTCTTGCCGCGAGTTTATCATATTTTCGTCAAGAGCGAAAAAGCTATCCGGTTACGATCGAAAGCCAGTCAATCCCTCAAAACACCAGATATAGGTGGCAAATATGTTGACAGACACTATAAGCTGTGGTAGAAACTTCGTTTAAGTATAAGCCTCAACCTTCCGGTTTCGTCTCCAGAGAGGAGCGAAATGGATCCAGGAAGTTGAATGACAGCTTTTCCCGCGACGAGGACCATGGCCAACGTCATCTGCATCGTCAGCCAGAAGGGCGGAACCGGTAAAACGACGACCGCCGTCAACCTCGCCGGCGCCTTGGCCCTCTTCGAGCGAAGGACCCTTTTGATCGACTGTGATCCGCTTGGCAACGCCACCACCGGCCTCGGGATCGAAAAACAAACCCTTTCGGCCGATCTTGCCGACGTGTTGACCGGTAAAGCGCCGCTTGAAGAGGCAGTGGTCGACACCGAACTGCCCGATCTTCGACTTCTGCCGGGCCGGTTTTCCCTCATGGAGGTGGAAAAGGCGCTTTCCTTGAGCGCCGACCGACAGCGGCGGCTGCGAAAGCGGGTCGAAGCCATTGCCGAAGATTACGAATATATCCTGCTCGACGCCCCCCCTTCTTTGAATTTTCTGGCGGTCTCAGCCATGATCTGCGCCGACTGGCTTTTGATCCCGGTGCAGTGCCAAATCTATACTCTGGAGGGGATGGGGCAGCTTCTGGCAATTGCCGGATCGCTTCAGCAGGAGCACAACCCGGGGCTGAGCGTCGCCGGCGTCCTTTTTACCATGTGTCCGGACGCCGCCGAAGGGCAAATCACCTGCCCGGAGGAGATCCTCGGCACTTTCCGGAAAAACCTGTTCCACACCACGATCCCCTGGGACGGACAGCTGCGGGAGTCCTCCGACTTCGGCCGACCGCTGGTATTGCACGACATCACTGCACGGGGTGCCCGGGCCTACCTGAAGCTGGCCATGGAACTGGTGCACTTTTTCGAGCAGGAGGCCCGCTCCTTTGGGGAGCCGTCGCCGAACAACGAGGAATCCATAGGGGCGGGGGCGCCATGAAGATCCGGATCACAGACCCGGAAATCATCCGGAAACAGGAGCGGGACCTGTTCGAGGTCATCTCGGAAAACCTCGACTGGGAAGCGCTGTCGAAAATTTTTCGCGCCCGGCACCGACTGGCGAAAATCACCGGCATGGCATCCCGGCACGGCGACTTCGTCGCACTGAAAGATGCGGTTGCCTACCGTCTCGACTTTGATGTCCAGGCGGTGCTCGGCGTGGTCTTCGATCGGTCCG
>JAIPEL010000095.1 GCA_021737185.1 Desulfobacterales bacterium
CCAATCCCTTCGCCCGGCTTCAGTGACCACATCGATGCCGGGGGGAACGCCGCAGGCGACTTATGTGAAACTTCGGTCGAAGTCGGGGTTTTTGTAGGGCACGACCTCCGTGTCGTGCCTTCATGAACGGCACGGAGGCGGTTCACTACATCGACAAAGACTTCGGGGGAAGTTTCACCCTTGATCAAACTGGACGCTCCGGCGGCCAGAGGCCCCGCTCGTATGAAACTTCATGCTCCCGGGCCGTCATTCCGGGCTTGACCCGGAATCCAGGTTTTTGTGGGTCCCGGCTCTCCGCTTCGCTTCCGTCTTCGCTCTATGAGCTACGCCGCGACAAGCCGACCGGGATGACGGGCTGAGAAGTTTCGCGTTTGATCAAATCCCATTCGAGAATGGGACGGCGGGGCTCGTATGAGATTATGATAACAACTGCTCCAGCGCTTCCGGGATCCGTTCGACGATCTCGACGACCTGGGTCGCCGCCGTGGGATTGGCCAGGCTGCCTGCCAGGCGGTTGACGCGGGCTGCCAAAACCGCCGCCCGGGAAACGTTCATCCCGGAGGCAACGAGGGCTGCAGCCAGGCCGGTCAGTGTGTCTCCGGTGCCCCCCATGGCCTCCATGGCCGGGGATTCGGGCTCGGCTACCGTTTCAAGAACCCCCCGGGCGTCTGCGAGGTAGTCCGTTTTCCCCTTGACCAGCAGCCGCCGGGCGGCGTTTTCATGAGAATAGGCCCGCTCGATCAGCTCCGGAACCCGCCCTTCTTCGTGCAATATGAACCCCCTCGTATAAAATGGATGGGGGGCCGTTTCGTCGGCCAGAAACGCCAGCTCGCCCGCATCAGGGGTGAATAGGTCGTAGGCGCCGGCCTGTCCGCTCATCTTGGCGGCATACATGAATCCGGCGTCTGCGATCATGACCGGCCGCTTGTTCATCTTTTCTACGGCAAACAGCACCCGGTTGTGCAAGTCGACGTCCGGCTGGAGATAATGAAACGCCAGCACCGTCCAGGGAAATTGACCCAGGCGCTGTTCCAGATCAGCATAGAGCTTTCGGCTGCCGTCGCCCCGGCCGATGTCGCCGACCAGCCATGCGTGGATCGGCGGAAGCTGGAAACAGGCTGCCGCTGCCAAGGCAGCGGCCAGAAGGGCCGGCGTTCCCCGGTTGACGGGAACCCGCCTGCCCTCGATGACGATATGGCCTTTTTCCATTTTTACCGGACCGGTCACCAAAGGAAAATCGGGGTCCGGAACGGTTCCTATGACGCAGAGCATTGACGCTTCAGTTCCTGGTAGGCCAGTTCGAGGGCATAGCCGCAGAGCGTGTGGCCGATCTTCCGGGGGGACGGCGCCGCAGACAGGTTCTTTCCGACCATTTCCCGGGCCAGGAAGGGAACATCCGGACACCCTCCCCCTGAGATGTTGACGATGACGCCGGAGGCCTTTTCGATGCAGATCTTCATGTTGGCCGCCCTCACCATCAAATAGTCGCCGTAGTCGACGGTCTGAAACAGATCCACCGGCTGCAGCAAGGGCCCCGTGACCGGCACGACCTCCAGCGGGAAGGCTCCGGCGGCTTCAAGCTGCCGCAAGATCTCCAACTCTTCGATCAGGGGAAACTCGATGACCAGGTCGCAGCCCCGCTGAATCTCGGGCGGCGGCCCCATGACCCGGATCCGCCACCCCTCGGACCGCAGCCGGTTTTCGGCGGCAATCACTTCGCTGGTGTTCTCGAAAATCAGGATGCCCCGGTCTGCGTCTTGAGCGCCCGCGCAGAAGGGTTCCGATTTTTTTGGCTTTTTCTTGAGAAACGACAACAGGGCCACGGCTATTTCCTTGCGATGAAGATCCGGTAGCCTTCGCCGTGGGGCTGGACGTCTTTTACGTCGCAGCCCTGGCTTTGGGCGGCGCGGCTCACGTTCTCCTTGGAGGTGTCGGTGTCGACCAGGACCGCGATTTCCGAATCGGACCCGGTCCGGATTTCATCCAAAGTCATCAGTACCGGCTGCGGGCAGGAAAGCCCCCTTGCATCGACTGTTGCTGCCATATCTTATCTCCTTTTAAAGATTGCCAATACCACCCCCTCCAGCAAAGGGAGAACCGGACTGAAACGCCATGGGTATACTGCGCTGCGTTTCGATCAACCGGCACGAAATGATAAGGCCTTTTTCAGAGCGCTTGGGCATGCTGCTTCGCCGCGTGTTGAAACTTCCGACGACGAACTGACGAAGACGGCCGTCGAAACGCTATTCTGTCAAGCGCTCTTGGTGGTTTTGCGCATGGTAAACCCGATGAACAGACAGACGGCCATGCCCAAGACAACGGCCGCCATCCCGTGGGGGCCGAGCCCGTTGGGAGAACTGGCCAGGCCGAAGTTGTGGGAAAACCCGGCGCCCACGATCATTCCCAAAACGAACACGGCCGCATCCCCGTCTCCTTCTCCGGACAGAAAGAGTTGGCGGCCCGGGCACCCGCCGGCCAGGGCAAACGCCAGCCCGGCCAGCATCATGCCGGCAAAGTTCCAGACGTGCTGGGTGTGGGCCACGGGCTGGCCGGCAAAGCCGGGATGAAACTGGCCCACGAGCAGGTTGGTGGCAAAGGCAAACACCACCAGGGCGACGAACCCGCCGAACAGGTGGGTCTGCTTGAATAAGATCAGGTCCCGCAGCGCGCCCATGGTGCAGAAGCGGCTTCGCTGGGCGAGAAAACCGATTCCCAGCCCGACGACCAGCGAAAGCACCAGCGGGGCGTGCATGGCCCCGGGGCCTTTCTGACTGTAAAACAGGACTCCGCTTTTTGCCTCCCCGGACACCTGCGGATAGATCAGCATCAGCACCAGAAACCCGAGCATGGTCAGGGGCAGCAGCCAGCCGGCGGACGGATAGGTCGCCTTTGCCCGGCCCAGGTTGTACCCGTTTTTCAAAAATAGGGTGCCGAGGAAGACCCCGAAGGCCAAACCGGCCAGCCCCAGGATGGCGTTTCCGTCTCCACCGGCCAGGCGCAGCATGGCCCGCCAGGGGCAGCCGAGAAACACCAGGGCCCCGATCATGGCAAACACCCCCAGGATGAAGCGGACGATGGGGGCCGACCCCACCCGGGGCCGAAACTCCTTGAACAGGTAAGCGGCCCCCAGGGAACCGAGGACGAACCCGATGATTTCCGGCCGCATGTACTGGACCACCGCCGCCCGGTGAAGCCCTACGGCCCCGGCGATGTCCCGCTCGAAGCAGGCCACGCAGATGCCCATGTTGCCGGGATTGCCGAATTTCTGAAGCAGGGCCGCGATGATCCCGATGAAAGCCCCCACCCCGATGATTCCCCACCGGGTGGCAAACCAGTTTTTCCCCATGTCGATTCCCTCCTTTGCAGTGATTGCATCACGGTCCATCCGAAAATGAGACATGACCCGTAAATCAAATATTTGTCGTAACTTCAAATTGTTAATTTTAATGTTCTTGTTCAATCCGATAGCTATTTTCTATCCATCGGCAATGCAGTCTTGCAGCTCACGACAGCAGGATATCGATAAAACCGATTCCCATGCGGAAACGCATTTAAATAATCATTTTGGCAGATCGATATGATCAATTTATTTGGAGCACATGTGACGAAATCTGACAGAGACAATTTGAGACCCCCTCCATGAGAAGACCATCCGGATTTACCTGAACACCCAGCCGCATGACTAACCGGGTTTGTTAGCCGATTTTCTGATGACCGACTCTGTGTCGATGCTTTCCCGACGACTGGAGCACCGATTCCATGTCGGGGGAAAACTGACAGAATCCCCGGCCCATCGATAGGCGCCGGAAATAATCGCCATTCACCCTCACATTTATAAAAATCAAAAAGGAGAAAAAGCCATGACGGAAGACTACCGCAGCATGTGGGCCGATCTGGGCCTCGACCTGGACGCCCACGACGCGCTGTTGGGCGTGCTGGGAAAAGCGTATCAGGACATTTACCTGTCTCAGAAAAGCCGGCCCGAGGGGATGGGCTATTTCGATTTCGTCATGAGCGAAGTCCACGGGCTTCGGATCAAGGAATTGCTGGACGAAAAAGCAGCCGGCCGCAAAATCGTCTGCTCTTACTGCGTGTTCGTTCCCGAAGAGATCGTTCTGGCGGCCAACGCCACCCTGGTGGGGCTCTGCTCCGGTGCCGACTTTGCCACCGAAGACGTGGAAAAACTGCTGCCGCGCAACACCTGCGCGCTGATCAAGTCCTCCTTCGGCTTCAAGCTCGGAAAGGTCTGCCCGTACCTGGAAAGCGCGGACATGATCGTGGGGGAAAACACCTGCGACGGGAAGAAAAAAGCCTACGAAACTTTAGGCGGCCTGGTCGACAACCTCTATGTCATGGACATTCCCCAGATGAAGTCCGATCAGGGACGGGCGCTGCTCAAGGCCGAATACGAGCGCTTCAAAACGGCGATGGAAGCGCTGACCGGCGCGGCCGTCACCGCCGAATCGTTAAAAGAGGGGATCCGGGCGGTCAATGCCAAACGCGCCGCCATCCATCGGCTTTCTTCCCTGCGCAAGGCCGATCCGTCCCCCATCTCCGGTCTGGACGCCCTGCTGGCCAACCAAGTCTTTTTCTACGACAACCCGGCGAGGTTCACCGAATCGGTCAACAAGATCTGCGATGAACTGGAAAAACGGATCGAAGCCAAACACGGCGTTTTCCCGGAAAACACCCCCCGGATCCTGGTCTCCGGATGTCCCCAGGCGGTGCCCAACTGGAAGCTTCCCATGATCGTGGAAACCGCCGGAGCGGTGATCGTCGGCGAAGAATCCTGCGTGGGAGAGCGCGGCACCCGAAACCTGACCGATGAATCGGGCGAAACGGTGGATGACATGCTGGACTCCATCGTTAACCGCTATTTTAAGGTGGACTGCGCCATTTTTACGCCCAATCCCGACCGCCTGGCCCATATCCAGGAAATGGTCGCCGACTACAAGGCCGACGGCGTCATCCATTACGGTCTGCAGTTCTGCCAGCCGTACCTGATGGAGGCGATCCCGGTTGAAAAAGCGTTGGAGGAAAAGAACATCCCCTGCCTGCGCATCGAAACCGACTACAGCATGGAGGATGTCGGCCAGCTCAAGACACGCGTCGAAGCGTTTGTCGAACAGCTTAAATAAACCGATCAAGATGGCTAAAAATCGGGTGCTTTGGCAGGCGGAAAAGGAGGCTGGATGTGTTTTGCCGGAATAGACATCGGCTCTCGCACCATTGAACTGGTGGTGGTGGATGGGGCGGGTCAAATAACTGCCAGTTTTCAGGCGGACACCGGCTTTGACCCCATCACCGAAGCCAAAAAGCTGGTGGATGGAGTCAGCTTCGACCGGATCATGGCCACCGGCTACGGCAGAAACCTGTTCGAAATCGCCTTCGATGCCCCAACGGTGACGGAGATCAAGGCCCACGCCCGGGGGGCGCGGGTCTTTTTCCCGGATGTGAACACCGTGCTCGATATCGGCGGCCAGGACAGCAAGGCGATCGCCCTGTTTGAAAACGGCCGGGTGAAAAAGTTTGAAATGAACGACCGGTGCGCCGTCGGCACCGGCAAGTTCCTGGACTTCATGGCAAAAACGCTGGGATATGGCATCGAAGAATTCGGTCGGGAAGCGCTGCTTGCCGAAAATGATCTCAATATTTCCAGCATGTGCACCGTATTTGCCGAATCGGAAGTGACCTCCCTGATCGCCAAGGGCAATAACCGGCGGGAAATCGCCCGTGGGCTGCACACCAGTGTGATCCGCCGAGCCGCCGGCATGATCAAACGCGTCTCGTATGACGGCAAGATCGTGTTCACCGGCGGGGTGGCCCAAAACCGGTGCATGTGCCTGTTGCTGGAACAAAAACTGGGATGCGAGGTGCTCGTGCCTGAACATCCCCAGTTTGTCGGCGCGTTGGGGGCGGCGCTTATTTCAGCCGAGACCTCCGACGGCCCGGCATTCAAGTCCTGAAAGCATCATGCCATGGATCTCCTTCACGTCAGTGCAAAGGTAGAAGACCGCATCGAACAACTCAAGAAATCCGGCAAATCCGGCAAATCATTGGCACAAAGAGCCCAAAGCATTATCGAAAGCCTCGCCTCCGGGACAGCCGGCAGCACCGGAGGGGCGGTTGGCAGCTTCACGAAATACGGGGAAAAGCGGATCAAGAATTGCCGCAAATTCGACCTGGGCTGCGGCTACCGGTTGATCACCCTGCAGCGGGGACAAACGCTGTTCATCCCCATTTTGGGAACCCATGACGAATGCCAGCGTTGGCTGGACGACCACAGCCGGCTGAAAGCATACGACGCCGGAAAGGGAACCGTATTTCAGCTTGCCAGGGTACAGCAGCAGACTAACATCAGCGCCGTGATCTCTTCAGCCGCCCGGGATGCTTCAGAAGACGAAGAGTGCGATGAGAAAATTACCGACAGGCAACTGCGAGTCGTTTTCCGGGGGCTGGTCCAAGCCGCCGAAAATCGGTCCTCGTAATCAGCGAACTTCAACCGGACAGCAAAGATTGAAAGGAGGTCTTGTTGTCAATGACGGTGCAATCGCCCCCGGTCGTGTGGACGGATGAATCGCCCGCAGGAATGAGCTGGTACGGTTGCGGCGCATTCGGGTTCGGGCAGCGCTTCAATCCGATCTTTCGGCATCTGCGTCAGCCGAAAGGGATCGAATGCTGTCCATGATGTCTGCGGCGCGGATGTTGCCGCGGATGCCCATGGAAACCAGCCGGTCGATCGCTTCGGAAAGCGTAAGATCGAGCATCGCTGCAAAATCGCGAAGACCGATCCTGCCATCCCGATAGAGCTGGCCGAGATAATATTCGAACCCGACGCGGGTGAGTTTGCGAAACGACTGGGTCTTGTCGATCTTTTCGTGCCTGGAGACGAACTCCACCGCACGTTCGAGGTCCTCGGGTATGCGAATCGTCTTTACTTTCACGCGCCCTTCTCCAATAACAATTTCACGGCGGCGTATTCGTCTTCGCTGATAAATTCGGCGAGCCGGTCCAGAAAGCGGATTGCGTTTTCACGGTCGATTCGATTCGATGAAAACAGCCGCAAAACCACCAGGCCGGGCAAAATGAACGGTATGCCGTGCGTTTTCAACCGCTTGGCCAGTCGGGCATCGTCCGTGGCCACCGCATTGCATCGGGACAAATCAAACAGCCCGATCAGGGAGTCATCCCCTTTCTCGAAACCGCCGGGATTACCGATGACGTTGATATTTCCTTCCGAGATGTTTCGGTCAACAACCTGAGCATCCGGATGGCCCTTCGCCATTCCCGCCCGAACCACCTCCTGAACAACGGTTTCAGTCACAACCACCTTGAAACCCTCGACCACCACCGGTTTCAAGCCCGATTTTGTAAGCTTTATCAGGCAGTCGGAATCCATCAACAGTTTCATGTATTTCTATGTAATAAATGGCCTACGCCCTGTCAACTAACTTTCGGTTCGTTGATTCGGCTTTGTCGATTCAAGCGCCCCATATCGATCCAATCATAGATCGGATCAACCCGACGATTTTCTTTGTTTGCGGGAAAAATACAGGTAGACGGCAAGGCCGGCGCCCAGGGTGGCCAGCCCGAAGCCGGCCGCCGCCGGCCGGCTGGCCAGGGAAAAGCCCATGATCCACAGGTTTCCGGCAACGAAAAAGACCGCTGCGGCCGTGCGGACAAAGCCTCCCTTGAGCTTTTTCCGGATCCGGAGACGGAGCCAGCCGGCCACGGTCAGGGCTGAAAAAAACGACAGAGTAAATCCGATGTAGACCAGAAGGGCTTCAAACGAGGCGGTGAGGACCAGCAAGACGGCGATCACCCCCTGAAAGGCCACGGCGGCAGCCGGCGTATTGGCTGCCGGATCGACTCGCCCGAACCGGGCAAAGAATAACCGGTCTTTGGCCATGGCATAGTACACCCGGGGGCCGGCCATGATCATCGCGCTGAGCACCGAAAGCAAACCAACGGCGATGGCTCCGCTGAAAAGCCGCCCAAAGGGTTCCCCATAGAGCCGTTTTGCTGCCAACAGGCCGACGTCGAGGGTGCCGGCCATCTCATCGACCGGCAGTGCATAGACAAACAGGGCGTTGAGCAGGAGATAGAGGCAAACCACCGCGACCGTTCCGATTGCCAGGGCCATCGGTATGTTCCGCCCCGGCCGCCGGATTTCGCCGCCCAGGTAGGCGGCCGCGTTCCAGCCGCTGTAGGCAAATGAAACGAAGATCAGCGAGACAGCGAACCGGGCATCGAACAAGGAAAAGGATTCCGCTGAAGAAGCAAAATGGGTGGCCGAACCATTACCGAACCAGAAGCCGGTTCCGGTAAAAAGAAGGATCAACCCGATCTTGAACAGGGTCAGCCCGTTCTGGACCCGCGCCCCGAAGGCCACCCCCTGCCGGTGAAGCAGCGAGATCAGGAAGATCACGAAAGCCGCGGCCAGGGAACGGTCGGTCAGAGAGAAAACCGGGGCATCCTTGACGGTGAACACCCAGCCGACCTCGCCGGAAAGACCGAGCGCGCCGAAGCCGTATGCGCAAAACGCCATGGCGGCGGCGGCGATCGGCGCGGAAAACCCCACGATCAGGGAAATCCATCCCGAAAGAAATCCGGCCCACCGGCCGAAGCTCTCCCGTAAAAAGACATACTCTCCGCCGGCCTCCGGAAACATCGCCCCCAAATCCCCGTAGATGAGGGCGCCGCAGAAGGCAAACACCCCACCGATCAGCCAGCACCACAAAAGGGCCTTCGGATCGCCCAGTTCGGCCAGGATGAAGCCGGACGTGGTGAAAATGCCGGTACCGACCATGTTGGCCACCACCAGGACAACGGCGGAAAACAGGCCGAGTTCCCGACGCAGACCGGGGCTGTCTTCGGATCGATTCATGGCACGGCAAAGGTCAGGCTAAACTTATCTTTGGTGCAGAAAGACGGGTCCGATTCAGATTCCTTCCGGCGGCGTCAACTCTTTTCCGATGTCCAGGCTTCGGTACTTTAAGATGTCATAATAGATCTGGATCTGCTTGACGTAGTCGACGGGTTGCAGCCCCCGGGCATAGCCGTACTTGGCATGCTTGAAGTATTTGCTGTAGCTGAGCAGGGGCAGGGTCTTTTCCAGGGAGGACCACCGGTTCGGATCCAGGTGCTGTGCGCGGGCCAGGTTTCGCGCGTCCCAGACATGCCCCAGTCCGATGTTGTAAGCGGCCAGGGCGATGTAGATCCGGTCGTCTCCGATCGCCTTGTCGAAATGGTCGTAGAGTTTTTTGAGGTGACGGACCCCGGCGAGGATGTTCTGCTCCGGATCAAAGATGTTTTTGACGCCCTGGACCGTGGCAACCGTTTCGGTCAGCTGCATCAAACCATGGGCGCCGACATGGCTTTCCGCCTCCGGATTGAAGTGGGATTCCTGGTACATCTGGGCGGCGATCAGGCGCCAGTCGAAGCCGTTTTGTTCCGCCGCCTGCTGGATGATGCCCAGGTACCGGGGCAGGCGGGACTTGAGCCGCCGATGAAACGCCCGAACGTTGACAAAATCGAAGTCATCCACATCGCCGTAATATCGGTCGTATATCTGCTCAAATTCCCCGGTGGCCTTGATGGCTTGGAAAAACTCGTTGATCCGGGCGAGAAGACGGCCGGCTTCGGGATGAACCGCCCATCCCAATTGCTCTTCTTCGGAGATGGCGCCGGCCACCACGGCCTGGGGATAGTATCGTCGGTTGCGGTTGGCGATGTTGCTGTCGGCTACCGTGATCTCGATTTTTTTTTCGGCCACCAGCCGGATCAGCTCTTCGGTCGGCATATTCGGGTGGGTCACGATGGTCAGATCGATCCCCTGGCGCTTGAGCTCGTGCAGGCGCTCTTCGTAAGAGGTCCCCCGACGGACATGGACCTTCCGACCGGCGAGATCCGCCGCCTCCCTCACCGCATAGTTTCTCCGATGAACGATAATGTGCTGCCGAACCGGAAGATAGCCGTCGGAAAACGCAACATGGTTTCGGCGGCTGCCGGTATTGGTCATGCTGGCGGCGATAAACGAACCGGTGCCGTTCATCAGGTCCGGAATCATCCCCTCCCATTTCTGGGCGACCCGGACCTTGAGACGAACCCCCAGTTCGTCAGCAAACCGCTTGGCCAGTTCGTACTCGAACCCCATGGGTTCGCCCCGATACAGGTAATAGCAGTGCCCGTTGTTGCGGGTAATAACGGTGATTTCGCCGTTGCGAAGGATTTTTTCCAGATGGCTGTAAGATACGGGCGTGTCGCAGCCGCCGAGACAAAGCCCCGAGAGAAGCAAAAAGACCGCCGCAGCCGCCGCAGAAAGCAGACGCGCGCCGCAGCAGGATCGATGTCCCACCCCAGCCATCCTTTTTAAAAGGCACCGAGCTGGCACGGCTTGATTTTTATACCGATGGCTTCGCATGCGCTGCTGACCGTCATTTTTCGCACTCCGAACCGTTTCGCGATTCCCCAGGCCTGTTTACAGGAAATCCGACCATTTTTTACTTCGTTTTCAATGGCCTGGATAATAGCGGGATCCTCCGGCTGCTTCGGTCCGACGATTTTTTTCTCCGGAGAGTATCCGAACAGCCCCAGCTGACACTTGGTCAGCCGGCAGCCGAGGAGATCGGCGGTTTTGCCCACTTCCATCGGTTCTACCCCAAGTGACGCTGCAATGTCGAAGGCCACGGCGCAGGCAAGCCCCTTTTCACCGCCACGGCGCTCGACAGCTTCGGCAATTTTCGGGTCCGGCCGGGCGTCCGGCCCGTGCTTCAACTGAAAAGCGCCTGTATGTTTTTCATTCATATAACCCCTCCTTCGATGGGTAATATTCCGTGTTTACCCGAAGCGGGTTCACTTCGAATGTCTTCCCCGGCATAAAAGGTTTCTTCCATATATTTTATTTTCGTTTCGCGGTACGCGAAACTATTGTAAAATCGCGGCAGCGATTTTACATCATAAACGAAGGCGCGCCGGATTGCAAAGCGCCATTTTCCTTGAATAAGCCGTCTCCTCTCTGGTAGAAGGCAGGGATGTTTTTGCAGCAAACGGATATCCCATGAGGATCGAACGAAAAGAAACTCGCCAGATCAGGCTCGGACCGGTGAAGGTCGGAGGAGGCGCACCGATATCCGTACAGTCGATGACCAATACCGACACCCGGGACGTGGGTGCCACCGTGGCCCAGATTCGGCGGCTGGCCCGTGCCGGATGTGAAATCGTTCGTGTCGCCGTGGTCGACGCCGAGGCCGCCGAGGCCCTGGCCCGCATCAAAGCCCAAATCGAAATTCCGCTCGTTGCCGACATTCATTTCGATCATCGACTGGCCATCGCTTCCATCCAAGCCGGTGCAGACGGTCTTCGCATCAACCCCGGCAACATCGGGGGAAAAGACCGGGTCAACCAAATTGCGTCCTGTGCCGCCGACCACGGCGTTCCGATTCGAATCGGCGTCAACGCCGGCTCACTTGAAAAGGACCTTGTCACAAAGTATAATGGCGCCACGGCAGAAGCCATGGTGGAAAGCGCCCTGCGGCATATCTCACAGCTTCAAGACGATGGCTTTGGCCAGATCAAGGTTTCCATCAAAGCCTCCGATGTGGGCCGAACCCTTTCGGCATACCGGTCCCTTTCCGAAAAGACCGATCTGCCGCTTCATGTGGGGGTCACCGAAGCAGGGAGCCTCTTTTCCGGAATCGTCAAATCCTCCCTGGGCATCGGGATGCTGCTGTCCGAGGGAATCGGAGACACGATCCGGGTTTCCTTGACCCGGGATCCGGTAGAAGAGGTCCGCGTCGGCTATGAAATTCTCCGGGCGCTGGACATCCGCCGCCACGGCCCGGAAATTATCTCCTGTCCCACCTGCGGGCGATGCGAAATCGATCTGTTTTCCATCGTCGAACAGGTGGAACGCGCCCTGATGACCTTCCCGGTTCCCCTGAAGATTGCCATCATGGGCTGCGTGGTCAACGGGCCCGGCGAAGCCCGAGAGGCGGACATCGGCATCGCCGGCGGCCGCGGGGTGGGCATTTTGTTCAAAAAGGGAAAGCGGCTCCGGAAGGTGCCCGAAAATCGGCTGGTGGAGGCGCTGTTGAAAGAGCTCGGCGTGCCGCCCGGGGAAAAATAGTTTCAAGTTTCAGGTTTCAGGTTGAAATTTCAATGAAACCGGAACGTGCAACCTGAAACTTGAAACCTGAAACCTGAAACTTCTACCCCTGGAAAGGCAGGACATGACAAAGAAAGTACAGACGGCAATTTCTCCTACCCGCCAGGAAGACTACCCGGAATGGTATCAGCAGGTGGTCCGGGCATCGGACCTGGCCGAGCGCTCTCCGGTGCGCGGCTGCATGGTCATCAAGCCCTGGGGCTATACTCTCTGGGAAAACATCTCCCGATCCCTTGACGACAAATTCAAAGCTACAGGGGTGAAAAACGCCTATTTTCCGCTTTTTATCCCCTTGAATTTTCTGGAAAGAGAAGCCGAGCATGTGGAGGGTTTTGCCAAGGAGTGCGCGGTGGTGACCCACCACCGGCTCGAAAAAGGGCCCGACGGAGGCCTGATTCCGGCCGGCCTGCTGACCGAACCCCTCATCGTCCGCCCCACCTCGGAAACGATCATCGGAGAGTCTTTTTCCAAGTGGATTTCAAGCTACCGGGACCTTCCGCTTCTCATCAACCAGTGGGCCAACGTCGTTCGATGGGAAATGCGGACCCGGATTTTTTTGCGGACCAGCGAATTTCTTTGGCAGGAGGGCCACACGGCCCACGCCTCGGCAAAAGAGGCCCAGGAACGAACCCTGCTGATGCTCGACGTCTATGCCGATTTGGCCGAAAACCATCTGGCCATGCCGGTGCTCAAAGGCAAAAAGAGCCCCGCCGAACGGTTCCCCGGCGCCGTGGACACCTTTACCATCGAAGCAATGATGCAGGATCGGAAGGCCCTCCAGGCGGGAACCTCCCATTTTTTGGGCCAGAATTTCGCCCGCGCCTCCCAGATCCGGTTCCAGAACCAGGACAGCCAGGAGGAATATGCGTGGACCACATCCTGGGGCTCCTCCACCCGGCTGATCGGGGGGTTGATCATGACCCATGGGGACGACGACGGCATCGTATTGCCGCCGATGGTCGCCCCCGCCCACATCGTTCTCCTGCCCATTTTCAAAAACGAGGCGGAAAAACCGATGGTCATGGACTACGTGGAAAGCCTGGCCCGGGAGCTGCGGGATCAGCCCTATGGGGGGCGGTCCATCGGCGTGGAAATCGACGACCGGGATACCGGCGGCGCCAGAGGATGGGACTGGATCCGAAAAGGAATCCCGATCCGGGTGGAAATCGGCCCCCGGGACATCTCGAAAAACGCGGTCTTCTTCGCGCGCCGCGACCGGGGTCATCGGGAAAAGACGTCGATGGAACGAAGCCGCTTCGTCTCTGAAATCCCCGGGCTGCTTTCAGAAATTCAGGAAAGCCTCTTCGAAAAAGCCCGGATGTTCCGGGAGGTCCACACCCGGGAAATCGACGACAAGAAATCCTTCTACGATTTTTTTACCCCCGGCGGAGATTCGGAGTTCGAAATTCATGGCGGTTTTGCCCGAAGCCACTGGTGCGGCTCCGATGACTGCGAAGGCCGGATCAAGGACGAGCTCGGTGTTACCATCCGCTGTATTCCCCTGGAGGAGCCGCCGGAAGCCGGCCGCTGCATCGGATGCGGCGATCCCAGTGATCGGCGCGTGGTCTTTGCCAAGGCGTATTAGCCGCCCTCGAGCGGCCAATATGGCCATGGTCTTCCTCTTGCGGAAAAAATGTTCCCCCATGACGCTTTTTGAAGCGATGCCGGGGCGGTTCATGCAATGATCCGGATCAACGATATCATCGACCTGGTTGCCGACTACAATCCCGAAGCGGATCTGGACATCATCGACCGGGCATACGTCTACTCGGCCAGGGTTCACCATGGACAGGTGCGCCTGTCCGGGGAGCCCTATCTGACCCACCCCCTGGAGGTGGCGGGCATCCTGGCGGAGATGAGACTCGACGAGGTGAGCATCGCCGCCGGCCTCCTGCACGACGTGGTCGAAGACACCCACGCATCTCCCGAGGAAATCGAAGAGATCTTCGGGCCGGAAATCCGCCGCATCGTCTCCGGAGTCACCAAGCTCAGCACCCTTCCGTTTTCATCTTCCCAAGCACGGCAGGCGGAAAGCATCCGCAAGATGATCCTGGCCATGGCCGACGACATCCGGGTGATTCTCATCAAGCTGGCCGATCGGCTGCACAACATGCGAACCCTGGATTTTCACCGTACGGATGACAAAAAGAGACGGATTGCCAAGGAAACCCTCGACATCTATGCGGCCATCGCCTCGAGGCTCGGCATCTACTGGATGAAAAAGGAGCTGGAAGACATCTCTTTCCGGTACCTGATGCCGGAGGAGTACAAAACAATCGCGGGGCTGGTCAGCGCCGGCCGGGAAAAACAGGACCGCTACATCGAAAAGGTTCGGAGCATCATCTCAGAGAAAATGACCGAGGCGGGTATCGGCGGCGAAGTGCTTGGCCGGTACAAACATTTTTACAGCATCCACCAAAAGATGGTCCTGCAGAATCTTCCCTTCGAGGAGGTCTACGACATCATCGCGTTCCGGATCATCGTGGACACCCTCGGCCAATGCTACGAGGTCCTGGGGGTGATCCATTCTCTCTGGAAGCCCATCGCCAAGAAGTTCAAAGACTACATCGCGATGCCAAAGCCGAACATGTACCAGAGCCTGCATACCACGGTAATCGGCCCGTACGGAGAACGGGTGGAGATCCAGATCCGAACCCAGGAGATGGACCGGGTAGCCAAGTCGGGCATCGCGGCGCACTGGAGCTACAAGGAGGGCCGAAAGCCGGACGAGCAGGCGAGCCAGACCTTTGCCTGGATTCAGAACCTTGTGGAAAACCAGGCCAACTTCAGCAACCCGGAAGAGTTTTTAGAAAACGTCCGGATCGATCTTTTCCCCGACGAGATCTACGTGTTCACCCCCCAGGGAGAGATCAAGAATCTTCCAAAAGGCGCCACCCCCGTCGACTTTGCCTACCTGATCCACACCGAAGTCGGAAACCAGTGCACCGGCGCCAAGGTCAACGGCAGGATGGTTCCGCTGAAGTACGAACTTCAGACAGGGAACATCGTCGAAATCATCACCAGCAAGGGCGCCCATCCCAGCAAGGACTGGCCCAACTTCGTCAAAACCGTCAAGGCCCGGTCCCGGATCCGCCAGTGGGTCAAAAACCAGGAAAAAGAGCGCAGCCTGACCCTCGGCCGGGAAATGTGCGAAAAGGCCTTTCGCAAATACCGCCTGAACTTCAACCAATTGATGAAGACGGACAAAATGGCCGAGGCGGCCAAACACTTCGGCTTTCAGAGCGTCGAAGACCTCATCGCCAATGTCGGATACGGAAAGATCACCCCGCTTCAGGTCATCCGCAGGATCGAGCCCCGGGAGGAATCCGAGGAGCCGCATCAATCGCTTCTCAACAAGTTGATCGGAAGAGTGCGGAAAAAAAAACCGAAGGGCGGGGTGATCGTCCAGGGAATGGACGACATCCTGATCAAGTTCGCCAAGTGCTGTCAGCCCGTTCCCGGGGATCCGATCATCGGATACATTACCCGTGGATTCGGCGTAACGGTGCACCGCACCAACTGCGTAAACGTGTTGAAAATGTCTCCGGAAAGGCAGGTCGATGTCCAGTGGAACGAGGACATCCGGGAGACATACCCGGTAAAGATCCTGGTTCGGTCCTACGACCGGGTGGGACTGCTGGCCGAACTGGCCGCCAACATCAGCAAAAACGAGGCCAACATCCTGAGCGTGAACACCAGAACCCTTGAAAACAAGATCGTGGACAGCCACTTCACCCTTGCCGTGGAAGGAACCGAACACCTGGAAAAAGTGCTGACGGCCATCCGGAAAGTGCGGCAGGTGCAGGAAGTCAAAAGAATCGGATAGCGCGTTTGTCGGAAATCAGAGCATCTCGCACGGGCCAGGCGGGTCGGTCTCAGGCGGTGGCAGGCTGGGCAGAAAATCCTGGCTGGGCGGCGGTGCGAGGTGCAGATCTCAGATGCACCGCCGTCTCGGTTTGTCTTCAGGCCGCCTTGACGACGTTTCCTGCCTTGATGCAGCGGGTGCAGACGACCATCTTGCGCACCCGGCCGTTTCGAAGGGTACGGACCCGCTGGAGATTCGGATGGAATCTTCGCTTGGTCACATTGTGCGCGTGACTGATGTTGCTACCTACCATCGCTTTTTTTCCGCAGATTTCACAGACTTTGGACATGTCCACCCCACAAGTTGAATCGCATTTCATGTTCCGGCGCGGCTGAAAAAGCCCTGCCTTGCCGCAAAAGAATTTCTGATATATGTATTTTTCAGCAAAGTAAAGCTTTTTTCTTCGTCTTCGCCTGAACCTCTGCCGCTTGTTGGAGCTAAGTACATATGGGCGTAATTATATGGTTTTCATGAATCGGCACAACCTCTATTCTTGGTTCGGTGAGAAGGATTGCGTCTTGGGCTTCGAGCCCGCCGCAGAGTTTCTTCCACCGGCCAGGTTTAAATCGGGGACTAACTTGGTGCATGACACCGCATTGTAACGAGGCTGATGATTCCTGGCTTCCCCCAAACCGAGAAAGAGGAGATCCAATGCAATCGTTTTACCTGGGCGCAGACGTGAGCAAGGGCTACGCCGACTTTGTCATCCTGGACGAACAAAAGCAAACCGTGGTGGAAAACTTCCAGCTCGACGATACGAGCAACGGCCACGGCAGGCTTTTCAACGTCCTCGGCCAACTCATTGACCGACATCCACAGTCAACCGTCTTTGCTGCCGTGGAAAGCACCGGCGGCTATGAAAACAACTGGGTTCACAGCCTCCAGCGGTTCCAGCTGACACTGAATGTCTCGGTGGCCAGGCTCAACCCTTTAGGGGTGATGCACAACAGCAAAGCCGGCCTGAAACGAAACACCACCGACAAGATCAGTGCCCGGAGCATCGCCGAGTACCTCATCGCTCATCGGGAAAAAGTCACCTACCGGAACAATGATCAGTGGGCCGGCTTGCGAAAGCAATGGGGCTTTATCAAAATGCTCACCAAGCAGTGCACCCAGATGCTCAACCAGCTCGAATCGCTGCTGTATACCGCCAACCCGGACCTGCTCAAATACTGCAAAGACGGGGTACCCAACTGGGTGTTAAAGCTGCTGGCCAAATATGGGACGGCAGCTCATTTGGGTCGAGCCAGGGTGCCGGCAGTGGCCAAGATCCCCTATATCTCAAAAAAGCGGGCTTCCGAGCTTGTCCGCACGGCCAAAAACAGCGTGGCGTCGGCAACCGATCCGGTGACCCGGCAACTGGTCTAAGCCACCGCAAAACAGATCCTGGGCCTGAAAAAAACCATCGAGGTTCAAAAAGCCCGGATGGTTGCCGACTGCTCCCTTCCCGAGGTGGAGCTGCTCAAAACCTTCAAAGGCATCGGCGAAGCATCGGCCATTGGGATGATGCTGGAAATCGAGAACGTCGAACGATTTGCCAGCGCCAAAAAGATCGCTTCGTTTTACGGCCTGCATCCGGCCTTTAAAATCAGCGGAGACGGCAGCAGCGGCGTTAAAATGAGCAAGCAGGGCCGAAAGGAGCTGCGAAGAATCCTGTACATGGTGGCCGTGACGGCGATCCGGTCCAATCCTCTGATCCGGGAGGTCTACGAACGGCATCTGAGCCAGGGAAAGACCAAAATGGATGCCATCGGCGTGTGCATGCACAAGATCCTTCGGGTTATCTACGGCATGCTCAAAAACCGGACGCCGTTCGATCCGCAGATCGATAAAACCAACAGGCAACGCGCCGCCGGCAAAACCGCAGACCCGAAAGCGGATAAGAGCCGCCGCTACCAGGACTTCGATCCTGCGGCTCCCAT
>JAIPEL010000096.1 GCA_021737185.1 Desulfobacterales bacterium
GCTGTTTTTAAGAGCGCCGCCGGAAGCCGCCGCGGAGAGGTCCCGGTCATGTCCAAAATCAGCGCCATCCTCCACTACTTCGGCAAAAAGAAACGGGATAAGGCCGTCAGGGACGAAGACGAAAGCCGACTGTTTACGGCCTACTACCAGGCCTTCCGCAGCCTCCTCGACTACAACCATCAGGTGCTGCGGACCATGGGCGACATGCAGGAAAAGGCCCAGGGCGAATACCTGTTTGACCGGGCCTACATCCGCTCTTCGTGTCGAGATCTGCTTTCCGGTATCGAACATATCATCGGCGAACTCAACACCCTGGCCGACAACCGGTATGCCGATCTGGTGATCCCGTTCCAGCGATGCATGGCTGAGATCCAGGCCCGGATCGATCCGAAAATCGAGATCCCCGAAGGACCCTATGTGCGCCGCCTCCAGGAGGTGGGTCGGAACGATCTGCCGGCGGTCGGTGGCAAGTTCTCGCCCCTGGGCGATATTGCAAACGACCCGTCGCTGAACGTTCCGCCGGGGTTTGTCATCACCACCCAGGCATTCATGGCATTCATGGCCCACAACCGGATCGGGGAGTTTGTCGAAAACGCTTTAAAACGCCTGGACATCCGGGACTACGGGGCCCTGCAGCAGGTCACCGAAGAGATCCAGAAAAAAGTCTTCAACGGCGAGGTCCCACCGCAAGTCGAAGCCGCCATCATGGAGGGCATCGAATTCCTGAAACAGGCCACCGGCATGCAGGAGGTTCGCACCGCCGTCCGAAGCTCCGCTTTGCAGGAAGACATCCGCGCCAGCTTTGCCGGCCAGTACCGAAGCGAGCTCAACGTGCCTGCCGAAGGGCTTCTTTCCGCATACAAAGGGATCCTGATCAGCCTGTTTTCTCCCCGGGCTGTATTCTACTTCAATGACCGGGCATTTGACATCGCCAACATGGCCATGGCCGTGGGGGTCATGGCCATGGTCGACGCCCGGTTCAGCGGTGTTCTTTACAGCCGCGATCCGGCTTTCCAAGGCCGGGACCGGGTTCTGATCAATGCCGTTCGCGGCTTGGGGCCTTATGCCGTGGACGGCACCGAATCTGCCGACGTCTACACCATCGATTACGGAAGCACCACCGAAGTGCGGGTCCAGGAGGTCGGAGAACAGCGGCGCAAACTGGTATGCGCGGCCGACCAGGGTCTGGCAGAAGAAGAACTTTCCGAAGACGGCGCCCGGGTGCCTTGCCTGGGCGACGATCAGATTCGGGCCCTGGCAGAAATCGGCCGGCGCCTGGAGTCCGAATTCGGCAGCCCCCAGGATGTGGAGTGGGCCATCGACCCTGCCGGGCAGATATTCGTTCTCCAGAGCCGGCCGCTGAAAATCAGTGCCGGCAAGGGGTTGACGCCGGAGCGGAAGCGGCGCGTCGAAGGCCACCGGGTGCGGATCGACAGCGGCACGGTCGTGTGCCGGGGTGCGGCGTCCGGAAGGGTCCGGGTACTCCGGGATATCGGCGCCGCCGGCGGCTTTGCCGACGGAGAGGTCCTGGTCATCCGCCACAGCCATCCCGAATTTGCGGTGCTTCTGAAAAAGGCCGCTGCCGTGGTCTCCGATGTCGGCACGGTGCTGGGCCACCTTGCCACCGTGGCCAGAGAGTACCGCATACCGGCGATTTTCAACGCTGAAACGGCCACCCGCGAGCTTGAAGACGGACTTTTGGTGACCGTCGACGCCGATTATGCCGTCGTCTACGAAGGGCGCGTCGAAGAAATCCTGCATCGGCCCGAGCCCGCCGACGCCGCAGCCGAAGCGCCGGTGGTGCGCAACCTCAGGGAAATTCTTGCCTTCGTCACCCCCCTGAACCTGACCGACCCCCGCAGCGCGCACTTTTCTCCCGCCTCGTGCAAAACGCTGCACGACATTACCCGGTTCTCCCACGAAGCGGCGATTCGCACCATGTTCGCCCTCACCCGGGAAAGCTGGTTTTCAGAGACATCCGCCCGCCAACTCAAGGCGGATCTGCCGCTGAAGTGGTGGGTGATCGACCTGGGCGGCGGCATCACGGAAGGCAGCCGGGGAAAAACCGTCGACGTAAAAGAGTTGAAATCGGTGCCCATGCGCGCCCTGTGGAAAGGCATGACCGCTCTTCCCTGGAAAGGGCCCCCGCCGGTCGACACCAAAGGGTTCTTGTCGACCAGGATGAACACCTTGACCAACCCGGACACTGAACCGGCCGTCAACCACGGATTGGCGGACCGGAACACCATCCTGGTGGCAGAGGACTTCGTCAACGTCAGCACCCGGCTCGGGTTTCACTTTTCCACCGTGGAGTCGTTTATCGGCGAATCCGAGAACCAGAACTACATCAGCTTCGTTTTTACCGGAGGAGGCGCCGACGACGGACGCAGGGGCCGGCGGGCCCGGCTTATCGGCAAGCTGCTGGAGCGGTTCGACTTCCGGGTGGAAATCAAGGGCGACACCGTGTTTGCCCGGATGGAGGGCCATTCCAGGCCGCTGACCGAAAACCGGCTGCAGGTGCTCGGACACGTGATCGTCCACACCCGGCAAATGGACATGGTCATGTACAACGAACAGATGGTGGAATTTTATTACCGAGACATGGCGGCTGAGATCGAATCCCATATCGCCGGAGAATCGGCGTGAACCCGCCGGCGGAAAAAGAACTCCGATCCGCCGTTGCGGACCCGTTTGGCGGCAGCGGCCGGCCCCGGCTGCAGCTTTGGGTGGTGGTTCTGGTCATCGTGAGCCTGCTTTTGGGCGCCATCGTGATAGGCGTCCTGTCCGCGCGGGAGATGAAAAGCCGGATCAGCGAGGACTTCAACGCCCAGCAGCTTTCCCTGGCCCGGCACGCGGCAAGCACTCTCGAGCACTATTTCCGCACCTTGAAAAGCGAACTGCTCACCTTGAGCCTTTCGCCGTCGATTCAATACGTGGAGACGGTATCGTGGAAAAACCGGATGAAGATCTCCCTTTCCACTGTCCGGGATCTGAGCGTTTTTCGCATCACGCTGATCAGCGGCGACGGCAGACGCACTTTTGTCATGAATGCCAACCAGGCCGTTTTCATCGAGGAGACGGCACGAACCGCCCTGCCCCCCTATTTTGACTGGTGCCGGGATCCGGCCAATAAGAACCAGGTCTATGCCTCGGAGGTAAAACAGGGGATCGTCGAAAATTCCGAAGATGGGCTGGTCATGGAGCTGGCCACGCCCGTTTATCAGATCTCCCCGGATGAAGCGCACCCGGTGCCGACCCAGCGGTTTTCCGGCGTCCTCGTCTTTTCCCTCGACGCCGGGAGCCTGGCCGAAAAGGTGGTCAGCCCCATCCGCTCGGGAAAAACCGGATACGCCTGGGTCATCGATCAAGGCGGCACATTTCTATACCATCTGGAAGGCAAATTCGTGGGAGAAAACGCCTTCGAAATTCGGCAGGTCGCAGAACCCCGGATTTCCTTTAAAAAGATCAATTTCCTGCAGAAAGAAATAATGCTCCAGGGCAAGGAGGGGTCGAGCCGATACACTTCCGGTTGGCACCGGGGCGACATCGGCCGGACCGAGAAGCTGATCGCCTTTTCCCCGGTCCATCTGGGGGCAGCCAACGCCCGCCGGATCTGGTCGGTGGCGGTGGCCGCGCCCATCTCAGAGGTCCAGGACGTAATCCAGGGCGTCTACCTTCGGCAGGCCATGATCCAGGGCGTTTTTACCGTGGCTGTATTGATCATGCTTTTCTTTCTGCGCTCCTATGAAATGCAGTGGGTCGGATCGCTGGAGTGGGAGGTGCAGAAAAAAACCAGAGACCTGCAGGAGTATGCCCGCCGGCTGGGGGACTCCGAGGCGCGGTACCGCTCCCTGGTCGATTCCGCCGACGATCTGATCTGCGGGCTGGACCGCAACGGACGGGTGATGACGTTCAACGAGCAGTGGGTGCGCCTGACCAGCCGGGGGTCGGAGGACGTCATCGGAAAACGGATCGTCGACGTGGTCGCTTTCCAGGACCCGAATGAGATCCTTTCCGCCGTGGAGGGCGTCCAGAAAAAGGCCCGCCCGATCTCTATGGAGGAAAGAATCGAAATCGGCGACCGGGTCCGCTGGCTCGACATCAAGTTCAACCGCGTTGTCTACACCGATTCGATGATCGCTGAAACCGAAAATCCGTCGATTCTCATGATCGCCAGAGACATCACCGAACACAAGCAGGTCGAGTCCCAGCTCTTCAACGCTCAGAAACTGGCGGCCCTCGGTGAGTTGTCTGCCGGCGTTGCCCATGAAATCAACAATCCGATCGCCGTCATCCTCGGCTTTACGGAAATGCTCCTCGACAAGGAAGCCGAGGGAAGCAAACAGCACGAAATTTTAAAGGCCATCGAACGCCAGGGGGAAAACTGCAAGCGGATCGTGGAAAACCTGCTGACCTTCGCCAGGGTTCCCCAGCAGGATACCACTTCAACCGACGTCGGCGTGGCGCTTCAAAAGGTGCTGGATGTGGTCGCCAATACACTGCTGACCCGAAAGGTCGAGCTGAAAACAGATATCCCCGAGCACCTGCCTCAAGTGGTCGGAAATGCCGCAGAACTGGAGCAGGTCTTTTTAAATATCATCAACAACGCCGTGGCCGCCATGGAAAACGGCGGGCGGCTCAACATCAAAGCCCAAAGGCACGAACAATACGTGACGATCGATTTTACCGACACCGGAACCGGCATTGCGCCGGAAAATCTCGAGAAAATCTTCGAACCGTTTTTCACCACCAAGAAAGTGGGGGAAGGTACCGGGTTGGGGCTTTCGGTGAGCTACGGGCTGGTGAAAAAAGCCGGCGGCGATATCCGGGTCTCGAGCCGGCAGGCCACCGAAGACAAAACGGGCGACACCTGCTTTTCGGTGCTGCTTCCCGTTTGCGAAAAATGCTGAGCCCGGACGCCGCAGCACCGGAAGAAAAGCGGCCCCGCCCCGGGGCCGAAGGCCAAGGCAATGAAGTTTCCTACACAGCGCTCGGAACATGACAAGGAGGGAAACCGATGACGGAAAAAATCCTGGTCATCGACGATGAAATGGACATGCTCATGATGCTGCGGATGCTCATCGAGGACAACACCGATTACAGCGTCGAAACGACGAACAACCCTTCCGAAGGGCTCGCACGGCTTTCTGAAGAATCCTTCGACCTGGTCATCACGGACTTGAAAATGCCGGGCATCGACGGTATGGAGCTGTTTGCCGAGATCCGAAAATCAGTCCCGCATCTTCCGGTCATCCTCATCACCGCCTACGGCTCCCAGGAGGTGGCAGACGAGGCGATCCGGGAAGGCATTTCGGACTTCATCACCAAGCCCTTTAAAAAAGACCGGATCCTGTTCAGCATTCAACGGTCCCTGGAGCTTTCCCGGCTCCGGAAGGAAAATGAAGTGCTCAAGGAAAAGCTGGATAAGTAGCCATGGGCGGACCGGAAGTGAAACCGATAACGGCCGAGGCGCTTCGGGCCATTCTGGAGGGCAGAGACGAAGCCGAGTATCTGCTCATCGATGTCCGCCAGCCCGCCGAATACGAGGCCGGCCACATTCCGGGCGCCCTCTTGATTCCCGTCTTGGAGCTCGAGTCCAGGCTCTTTTCCCTGCCCGAGGACCGGGATCTGGTGTTTTACTGCCATTTCGGAGGCCGGTCTCTGGCGGCCGCCTTCTTGGCGACGGATGCGGAAGTCACCGTCAGGGACGTTTACCACCTGCAAGGAGGAATCCTTGCCTGGAAAGGAAAGAAGCTGACGAATTTTCCGAGGATTCAAGTCTTTGAAACGGGTGCCGGCATCGAGGCGCTTCTCTACACGGCGATGGATCTGGAAAAAGGAGCCTGGCGGTTTTACCGCGCCGCCATGGACAAGGCCGCAGATCATCCGATTTTTTCGACCCTGTCCGAGCTATCGGAGGCCGAAGCGGTCCACGCCCGGGCCGTATACAAACACTGGGCCTCGACTCAGAAAGATCCGCCGCCCTTCGAGGACTTGTTTTCATCCCTTGCCGGAGACATCCTGGAAGGCGGAGAATCCCTTTCCAGTGCGCTGGAACGTCTCGAAGCCCTCTCCGGAGATTGGTGCCTGGGTATCATCGAACTTGCCCTGCACATCGAGTACTGCGCCTACGACCTGTATCGGACCGCAGCTGAAACCAGCGAGGACGGTGGGATAAAGGGCACGCTTTTGTCCGTTGCCCAGGCTGAAAAGAGTCACATGCGTATGCTGACAAGAGGCATCGGCCGGTGCCGGGTGTCGTCCGGCGCGCAGCCGGATACCAAACGGGACCCTGAATAAGACACAACGGCAGGAGCACTGCTGCCGCCGAGCAGGAGGCTCCGGATCGGGTCTTATAGCTCAACGCGGCCGAAATGGCTCAGACAGTTGCCCGGCATCCGAGCCGACTCCCATTGGCGACCGGCTGGGCGCAACGATAGTTTTACGGGCCTATGCACGATTATAAGGTTTATCTGAGGGCTGTGGGGAGATCTTCCCGGAGGACGGGAAACTGTTTGAGGAGTTTAGTGGCCGTTGAACCGAACAGCGATGGATGCCCTGCAAATTTGGACAGTGGCCGGGCAGCCTGCAACCTATTTTCCGAGATCAAGTCCCTGTTCGGTTCTACGGCCACTTGGCTCCGAGTTTTTCACGGCTTCCGGGAAGATCCCCCCACAGCCCTGACTGCAGCCTGTATACCAACTCGATAGGAGGATTTGAGATGTTCAAAAGCATCCTGGTTCCAACCGATTTTTCCGAAAACTGCCAAAGATCCCTGGAAACGGCTGTGGCCCTGGCCGACCACTTGGACGGGAAAGTGGTCGTGATGCACGTGATCGAAACATTGGCGGAAACACCGGATGAGGAGCTGGAAAGCTTCTATTCGATGCTGGAAAGGCGGGCCGAAAAAAAGATGGCCGCCCTGACGGCCCCGTTTTCAAGCGGAGGGGTCCCCGTGGAAACCCGGTTGGTCTTCGGAAACCGGGCGGCCGAAATCCTGAAAATGGCCAAGGCCCTTTCCGTGGACCTGATCGTACTGGCCAGCCGCCGGATCGACCTGAGGGCCCCGACCCGTGGCTGGGGCACCATCAGCCAGAAGGTGGCGCTATTGTCCCAGTGCACGGTGATGATGGTCAAATAGCCGGTCCGCCCGCGCCGTCCAGTACGGCTCGGATTTTTTTCGACAGTTCGGCAAGATTGAAAGGTTTCTGGATAAACCCGTTGCACCCCCGTTCCATGATATCGTTGGCATGGCCGTTCAGAGAATAGCCGCTGGACAGGATCACCGGTATCGTGGGTCGAATTTCACGGATGAGCTCGAACGCCCTGCCGCCATCGATCCCCGGCATGATCATGTCGAGAACGACCAGGTCGATCTCGTCCCGCTTGCGCGCCACCACCTCCAGCGCCTGCTCGCCGCCGCCGGCGACGACCACACGATAACCCAGTTTTTCCAGCATCGCCTGGCCCACATCGAGGATCATCTGCTCGTCGTCCACAAGCAAAACGGTTTCCGTTCCCCTGACCATCCCTGCTTCGGTCAGGACTTGGCAAGAGGCCGATTTTTCTGAAAGCGGAAGATAGATGTGGAACGTGGTCCCAGAACCGACCTGGCTGTGAACCGTGATGATCCCGGCGTGGCTTTTGACGATGCCATAGGCCGACGCCAGACCCAGACCGGTCCCGCGGCCCTTTCCCTTGGTCGTAAAAAACGGGTCGAAAATCCGCTGGCGGACGAATTCGCTCATCCCGATTCCGGTATCGGTGACAGACACTTTTACATAGCGGCCCGACGGCGTCTGATAGGGCTCACAAAAAGCATCGTCCAGGAGGACCGTCCGGGTCTCCAGATACAGCTCCCCGCCCTCGGGCATGGCCTGCCAGGCGTTGACAAACAGATTCAGCAACACCTGTTCGATTTGCCTCCGATCCGCTTCGACAACGGGGGGCGGATTTTCCAGCTTGGTGTGGATTCGGATTTCTTTTTTGGTCCGGCCGAACATCGCTGCGTTGGAAAGCAGAAGCTCGTTGACGTCGATGGGGCAAACCTCGTATTTGCCCCCCCGTGCAAATCCCAGCAATTGCTTGGTCAGCTCCGCCGCGCTGAGAATGTAGTCTTCGATGGCATCGAGATGCTCTCGGTGAGGGTGGGATGGATCCAGATCAACTGAAATGAGCGACGCCCGACCCTGAAGCCCCATGAGCAGGTTGTTGAAATCATGGGCGATACCTCCGGCAAGGGTGCCGATCGCTTCGAATTTCTGCGCCTGCTGAAGCTGTTTCTCCAGTTTCATCTTTTCCGTGATATCTTCGCAAATCACGAATTGGTCCATATTTGCCATGGAAACGGGCCTGAAATGAATCTCTTTTCGGGCTCCGTCCTTGCACGTCACCGTAAATACGCGGGCCCTGGCCCTTTCGACAGGCGCCTTTCCAAAGTCGTCAATCCAGGTTCGAACGACGGAATGCCGGTATGTCCTTTCCGGAAACGCTTTGCGGAACCAGGCGGCCCCGTTGGGGAGTTCTTCGAGCCTGTAGCCGAACATGCGCATAAACTCAGGGTTGGCATACCGGTAGCGGCCGTCCTTTGCGATCAGGACAATCCCCAGGGGCGACTCCTCCACCAGCGTGCGGAATTTTTCCTCGCTTTCTTTCAGCGCCGCCTCGGCCCTCACCCGCTCGGTAATGTCGGTGTAGACCGCGACGACGCCGGTCAGGGCACCGTCCGCCATGATCGGAGACCCGGCGGCGATCACCCGCAGCGGTGTTCCGTCCTTCCGGTAACGGACCGTTTCAAACGCCTCGATCCGCTCTCCGGACAACACCTGCCGCGTCTTTTGACCGGCTTCGATGCGGTGCTCGCCGCGGGACACCAGATCGTCCAGCGGCGCGCCGATCGCCTCTTCGGGGGTGAAGCCGAACATGGTGACGGCGCCGGGATTCCATTCCGTGACCCGGTGCTCGGCATCCAGGGCCACGATGGCGTCGGGTGCATGGTACAGCACGGATTCGAGAAACTGCCTGCGCGAGGCGGTGTTTTCGGCCTCCAGCACGGCGACCCGTCTCTCCAGATCTTCATAGGAAGGTTTTTCGGTCACAGATCGGATCTCCATCTCCGCTGCACAGGCATGTTTCCCCTGAACCGTCAAGCAATGGGCACCTGCCCGGAGCAGCCCGCTCATGAGCACCAATTTCGTGCATCGACCCGCACGTCTATCAAACCGCGGCAGCGATTTTGTCAGCGTCTTGCTGCGATCTCCCCGACCACATCCTCCAATTGCCCGGCACCGGTGCGCACGATTCTCAGTCCGGCGTCGGCAAACACGTATCCAGGTCCCTTGTGCTTGATTTCTTCGCGAATCCGCACTTCGTCGATTTTCTGTTTCACCAGCCACTCCGCCACGCGAAGCCCCTTTCCCCTCTCCAGATGGCGGTGGGGATTTTCGACTACGCGCTGTTCTTCGATGTGCCCGTCTGCATTGCGGATCTTGACGATCGCAAAAAACGGCGATTCGCCGAAATGGTCGCTGAGCTCACCCTGGCGGTTTGCCAGGGGAACGGCAATCCGCCGGTAAACCGCTGTCTGAGGTTCATAGTGAATGGTCACTCCCTCTACGTGGGATATACGGCGACGGATTTTTTGTTCGATCCGCTCGCTGACCTTGTGGGCCTTTCCAAGGTCGGTCGCGCGGACAGCGACCCGGATATTGAGAAACCGGAAGCGTCCGGCGTTGCGGCCGACCAGGTTTTTGACCTCGGCCACCATGGGATCTTTTTCCACGATCTTTCGGATCTTCTCCAGGGTCTCGAAATCGATGGAGGCATCCAACAGCACCCTCATGCCGTCTGAAAGAAGCTCCCAACCGGTGTGGGCGATGAACACCAGCACCAGGACGGCGGCAGCCTGATCGATGCTGATGCCCATCGGCCGCCAACGGATGTCAAAATAGGCAAGGGTCAAAGAAGCGAGCACGATCAACGACGAAAGCGCATCGACCTGGCGATGGCGTCCCTCGGCAGTGAGGGTCGGCGAGCCGGTTTGCCGCCCGACCTTCAGTGCATAACCCCCAAAGATAAGAATCGACAAGGTGGCCGCAGCCTGCAGTCCGATGATCAGGACAGAGACATTCGGCCTGGAAGCACCGGCGGAAAACGCCTCCCGGGCGATCTCATATCCGGCCAAAAAGATAAACAGGGCCACCACCACCGAAAGAACATTTTCGACCTTGTAAAGCCCCAGAGGAAATTTGCGCGTCTTTCGATTCGACAACCGCAACCCCCCCAACAGCACCAGAGAAGCGACCGCGTCGGTCCCCGAATCGATGGCGCTGGCCGTCAAGGCCAGGCTGCCGGAATAGGCGGCCATCACCACCTTGGCCGCGGCCAGGGCGAGGTTCAACAACAGGGCATAGAGGGCGACCTGCTGAATGCGGCGCGATTCACGGCCTTCGTCGGATGCCTTTTCCTCGGCATGAGTCATCTTTGGGCGCCCCATCGGTCAGACCAACTGCAGCAGCATGACCAGAACCACGCCGGCCATGAAGGAAAAGATCGTCTGGTGATTTTCTCCGGCACACGAATTGGGGATCAGTTCGTCCACGGTAATGTAGATCATCAATCCGGCGGTGGCGGCAATGAGAAACCCGACCACCTGCGGATCGATGGCTTCAAAAACGCTGCGGGCAAGGAAAAAGCCGACAAGAATCGGAATCGCCGTCGTGCTGGAAAGCAGAAAAGCAACGAAACGGTTTCCGGAGGCGTGGTAATAAGAGGCCGAGGTGCAGATCCCCTCCGGGATGTTGTGGATGGCGATGGCCAGCGCAATGATGATCGAGGCCTTCAGGCTGGCCACCGCACCGGAAGCGATGGCCATTCCCTCCGGAAAATTGTGCAAAAAAATCCCGACGATCAGATAGACCGAGGACCGCTGCAGGTTGCATCCATGCTCCTGGCTGCAAAGACTGGGGTGAAGGTGGGGAAGGAGCCGGTCCAAACCATACATCAGCAGTGCGCCGCAGATCAGCCCCACCACGCTGGTAGACGGCGAAGCAAGATGAATGCTTTCGGGAATCAATTCCAGAAACGAAATCGCCAGCATCACGCCGGCGGCAAAACAGAGCATACAGCAGACATAGACAAACGAAGGCTTCCGCATGACGCCGATCACGGATCCGACGATCGGCCCGGCAAATGCGATAATCATGATGAGGATGATCGGGTCCATCTGTTTTGGTTTCCTTTATCCTGCCTGGGCGTTGCACCGCTTCAGCAGCGGTGGTTTTAAATGAGGACCTTAAATGTTCGAAGATGGATCCGTCAAGAGCGCTTCGTCGTTGGGCCCATGCCATATTTCATGGTAATTTATAATCTCCAACGTTTGGCATTCGTCTCCAGAGGAGCGAAATGGGTGCTTTGATGGCGGTATACGCTGTTTGAGCCCCTTAGGATACATTACATCAGCGCCCGCTGAGCTTTCCTTGATTGCTGCTGCCATTCAAACACCTCATTCATTTTGGAGATATTTTGGCCTGCGCTGATGTTAGGTATCCTTTGGGGCGAGTTCGTATACCGCCATCAAAGCACCCATTTCGCGGGGTCATGAATCCCAAAAGTTGACAGTCTAGTAAAAAGTCCGAAAAATAGCCCTGTCATTCCGAGGAGCTTGCGATGAGGAATCTCAACTATAAGGAGGCTGTCCATGGAACCAAAGCAAGTGATGGAGATGTTCAACAAGCGGCCGCGCATCGGGACCCTGAGTACGGCCAACAAAGACGGGGACGTCAACGTGGCCATCTTCGGCTCCCCTCAGATGACCGACGAGAACACGGTGGTCATGGGCATCGGCGACAACCGCTCCCTGTCCTATCTTCGCGAAAACCCGAAAGCGGTTTTCATCGTCATGGAACCGGGCAAAACCCCCATGGATTGGAAAGGATGCCGGGTGTATCTGGCCGTGGACCGGATCCAGGACCAGGGAGAGATGCTCGATTCGATCCGGGCCAAGATCGCCGAAGCCGTCGGGGAGGGCGCTGCAAAGATGATCCACGCCGCCGTCCGCTTCAAGGTGACCGAGGTGCGGGACCTGATCGCGGCGCCGTAGTTGTGCGCCTGCAGCGCCGCTGTAGAAAGAACCAGATGTCGGATATCAGATGTCGGATGTCAGCAAAGAACCGATTATCAGAAGTCAGGTGTCAGCCCCGACGCTGACCGGGCGGGACGGCCAGTTTGATCAAAAATGAAACTTTGCCTCGAAGCCTCTGTCTGTGTAGGGAACGGCCTCCGCGTGCCGGGGCGAAGTTGCGAAGCAACAAAGACTGAAAGAAGGGCTGCGGAAAGTTTTTCCCCCAATAATTGCCTGTGGGTACACTCCCGGCCCTATCGGGAGTGTACCCACAGGCAATTATCTTGACATCAAGACAATCCCCCCTTACTTTTCTTCCATGGAAGCAAATGGACCCCATATTCGCCTGGTGCTGTGGAAGGCTCACAAGGCGGTCGAGACGGTAGACAAGGCAAGCATCGCCGCCACCGGCCTGTGCCTGAGCGATTTTGCGGTGCTGGAAGCGGTTCTTCACAAGGGCCCGATGCCGGTGAACACCATCGGCAAAAAGGTGCTGTTGACCTCCGGCTCGATCTCCACGGCGGTGGACCGGCTCGCGAAAAAGGGCCTGGTGCAGCGTCTACAGGATCCGTCCGACGGGAGGGTCTATCTGGTACACCTGACCGGCGAGGGCAGACGGATGATCGAAGAGGCCTACCGCATGCACAGCAGGAACCTGGAAAGGGCGACGGACGTCCTTGACGACGAGGAGCGCAAAACCCTGGTCGTTCTCCTGAAAAAACTGGGCCGCCATGCAGCGTTTTTGACCGGTCAGTTCCAAACCGAAGGCTCGACAATAAGGGAACCCACGCCATGAACGAAACAACACGACCGATTCCCGGCATTCACCATATCACGGCCATCGCCTCATCGGCCGCTGAGAACCTTCGTTTCTATACGAAGGTTCTCGGTCTCCGGCTGGTGAAAAAAACCGTCAACTTCGATGACCCCTACACGTATCACCTCTACTTCGGCGACAGGGCCGGCACGCCCGGGACGATCCTGACGTTTTTCCCGTGGGAGAGCATGCCCCCGGGCAAAGACGGGGCCGGGGCGGTCACGGCCGTGGCCTTCGCCGTTCCGAATGCCTCAGTGCCTTTCTGGTCCGAACGGCTGGAACACCGCGGGATAGAAACCTCGACAGAAATCCGTTTTGAAGCGCCGGTCCTGCGGCTCAAGGATCCCCACGGACTTTCCCTGGAGCTGGTGGGAACCAAGCGCAAGGCAGCCGTGGCCCCGTGGGCGGCGGACGGCATTCCGGCCCGGCACGCCATCTCCGGTTTTCACTCCGCCACCGCAATGGTGCACGACGCACGACAGCCCCGCCGCGCACTGGAAACCCTGCTGGGATTGCAGCTGCTCGGCTTGGAAGGAAACCGAATCCGATTTGCCATGGCAGATCCTTCTGCAGCCGGCAGCTACTACGACCTGGTGGAGGACCGCTCTGCGCATCCTGCCAGACAAGGCGGCGGCACGGTGCACCATATCGCGTTCCGAACACAAGACGACCGCGATCAGAAGCGATGGCGTGAGCGAATCGTCAATTTCGGCTTCGACGTGACACCGGTCATCGACCGCAACTACTTTCATTCCATCTACTTTCGAGAACCCGGCGGGGTGCTGTTTGAAATCGCCACCGATCCGCCCGGATTCACGGTGGACGAAACCGAATCCAGCCTCGGATCCAAATTGAAGCTTCCCAAACGCTACGAGGCGCGCCGGTCCGAAATCGAAAAACGCCTGCCGCCCCTGAATGCCGACGCCGACTTCCGACACCTGTTCGTGGCCCCGGAAAGCGCCGAGGCGGTCAGAACCCTGGTGGCCCTTCACGGCACCGGCGGCGACGAAAAAGATCTGGTGACAAGAGGAAAATTCGACGATGTCATCCCGGCCGAATCCAGCGAACGGCTGATCCGCGCCCTTGACAGCGCCGGCGCCCAGGTCACAGAAGTCGTTCTCGATGCCGATCACCGGCTTACCGCCGAGGACGTCGAAGTGGCAGGAAAATGGTGGGCAAACTGCACGGTCGATCAGTGCGCGGTTTCTTTCTAAGGAGGGAAAAGCAAATCAGTGCATGGAAAAACCGCCCGGATTGTATAGTTGTTCTTTTGCACTCACCAATTTCTAACAAACGCCTAACCCGCCGCTAGCCCATCACTTTTAGATTCCTCCCGATTGAAGTTTTCCAGAGGTGCAGGCAGGTCCTCTTTTTTTTGGGGGCTGTATTCCAATTCGGTACCAACACGTCGAGACAATATGCCGTCTACCACTCTCTTTGCCGTTCTGCTGTCGCTGATCGCCGGGGCCTTTTATTTGGGTCGCCGGCGCGCCTTTGCCGTCGGAAGACCGGTGGGGGGAATCAAAAACCTTCATTCCCGCCCGAACTACTACGGGCTTTTGACGGCCCTGTGGTGCGGAATCCCGGCATTGGTCGTGTTCGGCTGCTGGCAAGCCTTCGAATCGACGATCATCACCAAATTGATCGTCGCCGAACTGCCGGAGCACCTCCGGTCTTTGCCGGAGAACCGGCTCGGTTTGGTGGTCAACGACATCCGGAATCTGGTCAGCGGAAACATCGTTTCCGGCGAGATCGAACCGGCCATGCGCGAGGCGGCCGAACGCTACCGGAGTTTACAGACCGCCAGCGACGCTTCTCTGGCGGTCATCGTACTGTGCCTGGGAAGCGGCTGTGCGCTCTGGGTTCGCCGGAAAATTTCGCCGGCGCTGCGGGCGCGCAACCAGGTCGAAAAGGTGGCCACCGGGATCCTGATTCTGTGTTCGACCATTGCCATATTCACGACCATCGGCATCGTCTTGTCGGTGTTGTATGAATCGATCCGGTTCTTCAAGGCGGTCCCAGTGACCGAGTTTCTCCTCGGTCTCAAATGGAGCCCCCAGATGGCGATCCGGGAAGATCAGGTCGGCTCCTCGGGCGCCTTCGGGGCAGTGCCGGTTTTCGCCGGAACCGCCTTGATTTCTTTCATCGCCATGCTGGTGGCCGTTCCCATCGGCCTGATGGCGGCCATCTATCTTTCCGAATATGCCGGCAAGCGGTTCCGGGCAGCGGCAAAACCCCTGATGGAGATCCTGGCGGGCATCCCCACTGTTGTCTACGGGTTTTTCGCCGCCCTGACCGTTTCGCCTTTTATCCGCAGATCCGGCGGGGTGCTGGGACTGGAGGTGTCGTCGGAAAGCGCCCTGGCCGCCGGGCTTGTGATGGGAATCATGATCATCCCTTTTGTTTCTTCTCTATCCGACGACGTCATCAACGCCGTCCCCCAGTCCCTCAGGGACGGCGCATACAGCCTGGGCGCCACCAAATCAGAGACCATCAAGCACGTGGTGATCCCGGCCGCACTGCCCGGGATCGTGGGCGGCGTCTTGCTGGCTGTTTCCAGGGCGATCGGCGAGACCATGATCGTGGTCATGGCCGCCGGGCTTGCCGCCAACCTGACCGCCAATCCGCTTCAGGCGGTGACCACCGTTACCGTACAGATCGTCACCCTTCTGGTCGGAGACCAGGAATTCGACAGCCCCAAAACCTTGGCCGCCTTTGCGCTCGGGCTGCTGCTGTTCGTCCTCACCCTGATTTTAAATGTGATTGCGCTTCACGTGGTCAGGAAATACCGGGAGCAATATGAATAGGCCGGCTTCACAACCCCCGTCCGCCATGGAGACCGTGCGTCGCGGACTGAAAAAGCGATACCGGGCTGAACGCAACTTCAAGATATGCGGCATTGCCGCCGTTTCCGCCAGCCTGATGTTTCTGGCGGTTCTTTTTACCAACATCGTTGGAAACGGGTACACGGCGTTTCAGCAAACCTTCATCGAGCTGGAGGTGTTTGTCGACCCGGCCATGTTCAAGGACTCCTCCCTGTCGTCGGCCGATTATTCCGGCCTGGTAAAGCAGACGATGCGGGACATGTTTCCGGAGGTCTCGGGCCGAAGCGAGAAGCGGGAGCTCTACAGCCTGGTCAGCTCCGGCGCTGGTTTTCGGCTTCGGGAGATCGTGATGAAACAGCCGCACACGGTGGGAGAAACCCTGGTTGTCCGGGTACCGGCAGACGACGACGTCGATATGCTGCTAAAGGGCCACTTCAAACGGGATGTGCCCGAGAGCGAGCGGCGGCTTACGGACCGCCAACTTGCGTGGATCGACCGGCTCATGGCCGACGGCAAAATCGAAAAACGCTTTAACTGGATCTTTTTTACCGCCGGAGACTCGAGAGAACCGGAGCTGGCCGGGATCTGGGGGGCGGCGGTGGGTTCCTTTTTGGCGCTGGCCGTGACCCTGATTCTGTCGTTTCCCATCGGCGTCGCAGCAGCAGTCTACCTGGAGGAGTTTGCCCCCAAGAACCGTTGGACCGACCTGATCGAGGTCAACATCAACAACCTGGCTGCGGTGCCCTCCATTGTCTTCGGTCTGCTGGGGCTGGCCATTTTTCTCAATTTTTTCGGTCTGCCCCGGTCCGCCCCGCTGGTTGGGGGGCTCGTGCTCACCTTGATGACCCTGCCGACCATCATCATCGCCAGCCGAGCGTCGCTAAAGTCGGTGCCGCCTTCCGTCCGCGAAGCGGCCCTGGGCATCGGGGCCTCCAAGATGCAGATGGTGTTTCACCACGTGCTGCCGCTGGCCCTGCCCGGGATGCTCACCGGCACGATCATCGGCATGGCCCAGGCCCTGGGGGAGACCGCCCCGCTTCTGATGATCGGGATGGTCGCCTTTATCGTCGATATTCCGGGCAGCTTCACGGATCCGTCCACCGTGCTGCCGGTCCAGATCTATCTTTGGGCGGACAGCCCGGAGCGCGCCTTCGTGGAAAGGACTTCCGCCGCGATCATGGTGCTCCTGGTGTTTCTGATCGTGATGAACGCGGCGGCGGTCTATCTTCGGAAGAAGTTTGAAAAACGATGGTGATACGATCGCTGCCGCGATTCTCCGAGGGTTTCACGCAGTGCGAAAATGACGGGAAAATGGAAATGGGCGCCCCGGCACTGCCGGGATTGCGCACAAAGCTCGACTCACCCAAAAGGAGGAAACAAATGGTTCGAAAACTCATGATCGGCATCATAGTGGCGGCAATGGCTGCGGTCTTTGCGCCGAGCGCAGGCGCACAGTCGGGGCGCGACTACATCAGCATCGTCGGCTCTTCCACGGTCTATCCCTTTGCCACGGTGGTGGCCGAGCAGTTCGGCAAGACGACCCGCTTTAAAACCCCGAAAATCGAAT
>JAIPEL010000097.1 GCA_021737185.1 Desulfobacterales bacterium
GTTGGTTCAGGAGCCACCTGAAGGTGGCTAAGTTCCGAACAACCCTAACTGATCGATCTTTCTATCGATTTCTTCGTGCTTTTTAATGTACTGCCGGATCACTTCTTCATCACGGCCGGCTGTTGAAACATAATAGCCCTCGCCCAGAAGTGTTGGCCAGTAAAATTTTTCCGCTTTCCCATATACTGCCGGGCGATATGAATAGCGCTTTTGCCTTTGATGTAACCGACAACTTGGGAAACTGCATACTTTGGTGGAATTGATATCAGCATATGAAGATGATCGCCTTTCATATGGCCTTCATGAATCTTGCACTCCTTATGGGAGGCAAGCTCATGCAGGACGTCTCCCAGATACTTTCTCAATTGGCCATAAAGGACCTGTTTTCGATACTTTGGAATCCAAACCAGATGATACTTGCAATCCCATGCTGTGTGGCTTAAGCTCTGGACATTGTTCATCGAAAGCCTCCTTGAACGTGATCTTTGAGCGGTTCACAATCGGGGAGGCTTTCGTATTTTCCCGGAACTGTCAAACTTTGCGTGTCTCCCCGGCATGGCCGGGGGATTACCCAAGGGATTTAACGCATGCAGTTCCGAGGGGGCACTGGATAAACAACCAGGTTAACGGTTTTGCCACAAACGAAACGGTTTGAACTAACCATTGTACTCTTGCGCCCGATAGGGCGCCTTATTTTCTTTGCGTAGCAAAGAAAATGAACAAGAAAAACATACTTGAATTTGGAATCTGGAATTCCCTCGGCCGGAGGCGGGGCTGTCTTCTGGTGGCTTCGTAAAAAGTCCGAATTTCCCCTCCCCTGGTGGGAGGGGATTAAGGGGAGGGGGTATAAAAAGCTGGAATCCTTTTCTATTCACCCTCTCCCATCAAGGGAGAGGGAACCTTTTCGGCTTTTTACGATTTCATCACTTCTGGCTCCTGAAACCCGACTTCTTGAATCCAGGCTTCCCAATAACGAAAGAGCCTGTCAGCATGTCCGCTCCCCTTCCCATCGAAGTCTTCTGCTACGCCGGCCATCGGGGTGAAGAGACGCCGCGCCGCATCAAAATGGGAGAACGGATGATCCATGTGGAGCGGATCGTCGACCGCTGGCTGGCCCCGGACCACCGGTATTTCAAGCTGGATGCAGACGACGGCAGCCGCTGCATCATCCGCCACGACGTGCGAACCTCGCAGTGGGAGCTCGTTTACTACGAACGGTATCAAAGAAAAGAGGGCCCGGATCGGTGAAACGATGGCGCTGTAAATGGTGCGGCTACATTCACGACGGCCCCCGGCCGCCTTACCGGTGCCCGGTCTGCGGCGCCCCCCGGGAAATGTTCGAGCTCATTTTCGAATAGGGGCGGGAAAAGCGCCTCCCGCAACCCGCGGCGGCCGATGTCCGCCGATCTTCCGGCCGGCTCATTGCTTTTCCGATCCCCGCGTCGGTCACTTTTGCCCCTGCCGGGCCAAACGCGCCACCCTCTCGCCGGCCCGACCGCGGACGGCCGGATAGATCTTCTTGGCAAACCGTGCAATCCTGTTTCGGCAGCCGTACGGCTCCGGCAGTTCGGGAAAGTCGTGCAGGTGCATCTCTTCTATCGGAATCGGCCGGTAGACGAACTTGCGGTCCATGCCGGCGTATTCACCGGCCGTGGCACCGGCCACCTTCGACTGTTTTTCCCCCCGGCTGTCAAATCCTTTCGCATACTGGAGCACGGCCGACGGGGAGCTTTCCTCGTTGATCTCCCGGATCTTGCTGTTGACGATCTCCCACATCGCCTTGACGAGCTTCAGGTCGACGCAGACATCTTCGGCCCTCTTGGCATCGGCCAGGGGGTTGGCGCTGGAGCATCGATATTCCCGGCAGGCCTTCCAGAGCCGCTCATATTGGCGCGCCACCGTTTTGACGAACCGGCCCCGGCCGGTGAGGGAAAATCCGGGCGTAAGATGAGGCAGGGGGTCGGGCGGTTCGCAGCGGGGAAGCTCTCCCGGATCGGAGACGCCGATGGCTTCGTAAAACGCTGCAATCCGATCCTTTTCAACCAGCAGATAGTTGAGGGTGCCGGCCCGACGGATCACGATGGCGGCCTTCTGTTCCAGGGTTTGGGCATAATCCTTCAGGATCTCGATCATGTCGTCGAGCTTCCTGCGGGCCCCGAAAAACGTCTGGGCCACGTCGGTCAGCACCTCTTCGGCCAGCGGACTGTCATAGTCGGTCATGGGCGATCTCCTCGAAACACTGCGGTTTTGCCCGGCGCGGGTGTCAGGGGGCGTCACACGGCAAACCGGTTGATGGGGATTCTACCCTATAACGGCCGTCGGAAAAAGCCCGGAAGTGCCCGATGTCAAATGTCAGATGTCGGAGGTCAGAGACCCAAGAAAAAAGACCCGAGGGGACGTTGTTTACTTTATACACTAAAACAGGCCCAATCCCCAAGCCGCTTCTCCCTTGCCCCCCACCGCCTGGATGCCGACCATTGGCAGTTGCCAAGTCCTCAGTCCGATATCCTGCCCGGCGGATACGTTTTGTGTATAAAGTAAACAACGTCCCCTCTTTATCCGGAATCCTCCAGATAGGGTCCGTCGGATGCCGATGGGTTTGGGCTTGGAGGGCCACGCTCCGTCGTGGCCGGGATTTGGTCGGGCAACGCGGACGCGACGGAGCGCGTCCCTCCACCGCCTCCGGATCGAGGCAACGCGGACTAGACTGCGCGCGTCCCTCCAGCGGCTCCGGCTTGAGGTTATTTGAGCTTTATAGAGAACCGCAAAAAACAATCTCACCATGAAGGACATGAAGAGCATGAAGCTTTTAAAAAATGGGTTTAGACCCAATGGGCCTTGCTTCATGTGCTTGAGCTACCTCATTCGCCACCCCCGGCATGGCGCCCATGAAGAATCAAGGCTGATGTCTCTATGTCCATCATTTTTTCCTTCATGTTCTTCATGCTTCATGGTTATATCGTTTCGCTTTTCGCTGACATCAGACCTCGGACCTCGGGCAGTCCTTGCCGTTACTCAGTCCTCAGTCCTCAGTCCTTTTTCTTGGGTCTCAGTGCTCAGTCCTGTTCTTTCTGACCTCCAGCACCTCCGCGCCACCCTTGCAAATTCGATGCAAATTGAGTATGTGCAGGATACGAAAATCGGGGCGGCGATTTTATCTTCGCGCCGCCGGCAAGGGGTGGACGACGCCGCAAAAAAAGGGCGGCAGGCAGATTCGGAGGAGGAGACGAAATGGCAGAGCGACTATGGCAGCCAACAGCCGAACAGATTGAAAACGCTAACATGACCCGGTTCATCCGGTTCGTCAACCAGCGCTACGGCAAGTCTTTCGCTGATTACGACGCCTTGTGGCAATGGTCTGTGGAAGAGTTTACCGACTTTTGGGCGGCAGTGTGGGATTTTGTGGAGATCATTCACTCCAGGGGCTACGACCAGGTCGTGGACGATCCCTACAAGATGCCGGGCACCAAATGGTTTTCCGGGGCCGAGCTCAACTTTGCCGAAAACCTTCTCCGGTACAGAGACGAGCAAACAGCCCTGGTCTTCAAAAGCGAGGCCAAGGATGCGGTCCGGATCAGCTACGCCGAGCTGCATCGAAAAGTGGCCAAACTCGCCGGCGCCATGAAGGCCGCCGGCGTAGTCAAGGGAGACCGGGTCGCCGGCTTCATGCCGAACATGATCGAAACCGTCGTGGCCATGCTGTCTGCCGCGAGCCTGGGGGCGGCCTGGTCTTCATGCAGCCCGGATTTCGGCCACAAGGGCGTGCTCGACCGCTTCGGCCAGATCGAGCCGAAACTGCTCTTCACCGCCGACGGCTACTTTTACAACGGCAAGAGCTTCGACTCCCTGCAGCGGGTGGCCGGCATTCTCGCTAAGCTTCCGCAGACCGAAAAGGTCGTCGTGGTCCCTTACGTCAACGAAGCGCCGGACATCTCCGGACTCGGCGACCGGGCCGTGCTGCTGGACGACTTCATGGCCGGCTCGGATGCCGAAACAATCGATTTCGTCCAGGTCCCCTTCGACCACCCGCTGTATATCATGTACTCTTCGGGCACCACCGGAAAGCCCAAGTGCATGGTGCAAAGCCAGGGCGGCATCCTGATCAACCAGCTCAAGGAACACCTTCTGCACTGCGACCTGAAAAGAAAGGACACGATCTTTTACTTTACCACCTGCGGCTGGATGATGTGGAACTGGCTGGTCTGCTCCCTGGGCGTGGGCGCCACCGCCGTGCTGTTCGACGGCTCTCCGTTTTCTCCGGGCCCCGAGGCCCTCTGGAAACTGACCCAGGATGAGAAGATCAACCTGTTCGGCACCAGCGCCCGGTATATCACGGCCCTGGAGCAGGCCGGGGTCTCCCCCGGCAAGACCTTCGACCTGTCTCCGCTTCGGGCCGTCCTGTCCACGGGGTCTCCGCTGCCCGTCGAGGGCTTCGAGTACGTCTACCGGGAGATCAAAAAAGACCTCCAGCTTGCCTCCATCTCCGGGGGCACCGACATCAACGGCTGCTTTGCCGGCGGAAACCCGATCGGGCCGGTCTACGCAGGACAGCTCCAGTGCCGCGAGCTCGGCATGCGGGTCAAGGCCTACGACGAAAACGGCAAAGAGGTGGTGGGGGTGCCCGGCGAACTGGTCTGCGAGGCTGCCGCCCCTTCCATGCCGATCTTTTTCTGGCAGGATCCGGACGGCGAAAAATACCGAAGGGCCTATTTTGACAAGTTCCCCGGCGTGTGGTGCCATGGGGATTTCATCGAGATCACCCCTGAAAACGGGGTGATCATCTACGGCCGCTCGGACGCCACCTTGAACCCGGGCGGGGTTCGCATCGGCACCGCCGACATCTACTCGGTGGTGGAGACCCTGCCGGAGATCGCAGACTCTTTAGTGGTCGGCCAGGAATGGGATAACGACGTGCGGGTGATCCTGTTCGTCAAGATGGCCGAGGGCCATGCCCTCACCGGCGAGCTCGCGGCCGGAATCAAAAAAGTGATCCGGGAAAACACCTCTCCGCGCCATGTTCCGGCAAAGATCGTCGAAATCGACGACATCCCTTACACCCTCAACATGAAAAAGGTGGAGCTTGCCGTCCGGAACGTGATCCACGGAAAGCCGGTGACCAACAAGGACGCCCTGGCCAACCCCGGCGCCCTGGACCTGTACGAGGGGCTCGAAGCGCTCCAGTCATGATGTATCCACTCCGGCTTCGACGCCGCCATAGTGCTCGATGGCATAATTGCGGTGACGTATTGTAGGTCAACGAATACTCACCGCGAGACGCAGAGGGCGCAGAGAAAACCTTCACGCTCTTCTCTGTGCATCCTCTGCGGCCTCGGCGCCTCGGCGGTGAAACCATCGTCACCATAATGACGCCCCTGGAAAGGAGGAGCGCCATGATTCATTCTCCAGAAGAATTGAGATCCCGCTATCGGTTTTCCGACTTTCTGTTCTACACTTGCCTGCTGGCCGTCCCCGTGCTCACCGCCGCTTTGGCGATCCTGAGGCACTCGGTCGGCTGGATGGTCGTCTACCTCGTCCTTGCGGTTGCGGCATCCGTCCTGCTGTTGAAGTTTTTTTGCAGCCGCTGCCCGCACTACACCCGGGAGGGGAAAACCCTGAAATGCATCTTCTTCTGGGGGCTTCCCAAATTCTTCCCCCCTCGGCCCGGCCCGCTTGAAACGATGGACATGGCCGCCTCCATTTTCGCGGCAGTGCTGCTTCTGGGTTTTCCCCTCTACTGGCTCGCGCAGGAGCCCGGACTCTTGCTTGTCTTCGCACTTTCCACCGCCGGCTTTGCCGCCGCCGTCCGCCGAAACGAATGCAGCCGGTGCATCTATCTCGAGTGCCCCGCCAACGCCGCCCCCGAATCGCTCAAGCACCCGGAATGAAGCCCCGCCGGGACTGCCGGATGTCCAAGAGGACCAGATGTCAGAGGTCAGATGTCAGAAAAAAAGGACTGGGGACAAGGAGGGGACGTTGTTCACTTTATACACTTTCGTCGCAGCACATTGGATATTGCGGAAGTGGTCACACCCAATCGCCGGGCGGCCTCCGCCATCGACAGCCCCAATTCGTTGACGAGCCCATCGGCCAGCTCATGGCGGAGCGCCGAAAGCTTTCGGGAACGGCTGCCAGCGGTCAAGGCGGCAGGATCGATACCGTTTTCCCTGCATGCCTTTTCGATCAAATTGTCGGCGACATCCTCTTGTTTCTTCCGGGGAAGTTGATAGCAGATATCGGGCTCTGCTTCGCAAAGAAGTTGAAGAACGAATTCGCTGCTTCCTAAAATCCGTTCGTCTCCTTTTTCGGTGCGTTCCCCCCGACGAAGAGATTTGACCACCGACCAACCTCCCATCGACCGGATCAAGCCGCCTCCCACCAGCTCCGGTTTTCTGCCCTCGGCAACGCCTTTTTCGACAAACTTTCGATATCTTTCTCTGGCAGCCGTTTTCCGGTCCGCAAAGAATTCCAAGACGTAATCGGTGTCCTGCCAGGAGTGCTCCCGTTGCCCCACAACGGCGGCGTGGCCGCACCACTCGTATCGGTCCAAAATAGACAGAGACTGAACGAGCCCCGCCCGAAGAGGATTCAGGTGAATGTAACGCACCAGTTCCTTGAAATAGGGGTCTTCCTCGCAAACGATGGATTTGTAGCGGTTTTGAAAAAGATGCCCGTGCCTGCGATGCCGCAGATTGAAATTGACCGCGTACCCGGTAAGAAGTCTTCGCATGAACGTGGAAAGTCCGAAAGATCCGCTCCGCAGCAGGATATGGGCATGATTTGTCATCAGCGCCCAGGCATAGAGAGGGGTCTCGGTCTCCTGGGCCAAGGTCCCCATCCTGTCGACAAAATCCCTGCGGTCCCTGTTGTCGCGAACGATCCTTCGCTTTTCTATTCCCCTGAGAATGACGTGATGAAGGGTTCCGGGCGCGTCCAGACGGGCTTTTCTCGGCATGGCTGCTCCTTACACAGGTCGGGGTGCCATTTTGTGTAGTTAGTAAACAACGTCCCCTCGTTTTGGCCGGGGCGTGCGGCCGCCGTTGGCCTACGGGCGGGGGGCGTCGGCGCCTGCTGGTTCGTCGGCGTCTTCACCTGCGGGGTTGTCGGTGGCAGAAACGTGCATGACCTTCAAGGGGCCTTGCACATCGAGGTGAACGTCCCGCTGGGGAAACGGGATTTCGATACCGTTTTCCTTCAAGATGTCCCACACCCGGAGCAGCACGTCGCTGGTGATGTTGGCCACCCCGCTTTGGGGGTCTTCGATCCAGAAGCGAAGCTCCAGGTCCACGGAATTGTCTCCGAACCCCTTGAGCAGGCATTTTGGCTCCGGGTCGGTCAGAATCCGGGGAAGTTCCCTGGCGGCTTCGACGATCAGGGAGATGGCCCGGTGGGGATCGGCGTTGTAGGAGATCCCGATCGGGGTTCTGATCCGGATTTTTCGGTTCGAATAGGACCAGTTGACCACCTGCTGGGTGATCAGGTCCTCGTTGGGGATAAGGTATTCCTTTTCATCCCGCGTGACGATGGAGACGCAGCGCCCGCCCATCTGTTTGACCCAGCCGTAGACACCGCTCAGTTCGATGACATCACCGGGCTTGATCGATTTGTCCGACAAAAGGATCAGCCCGCTGATGAAATTGCCCACCACCTTCTGCAGTCCGAAGCCGATGCCCACGCCGATGGCGCCGCTGAACACGGCCAGGGCCGTCAGATTGATCCCCACGAGGTTGAGGGCGATCAGCCCCACCAGCACGATCATGGTGATGTGCACGATCTTGCTGAGCATCAGGCGCGAGGAGGGGGTCAGCCCGGGCGCCTTTTCCAGTTTGCGCTCCAGTTGGCCGCCGAGCCAGTTGACCGCCCGCAGTAGAATGAACAGGATAACGGCGGCCTTGATCAGCGAGAGCAAGGTCAGCTTCACCTCGCCGACGGTAAACCCGATGCTGTCCAGCAGGGCGACTGCCTCGTCCAGGGCCCCGACGATGTTCAAGGTCGCCAGGGCCAATGCGCAGATCGCTACGATCCGGGACCAGAACCGGTCCAGAATCACCGAAGTGGCCAGCTGAATCACCACCCAGGCCACCGACAAGTTCAAGACCAGCTTCATCAGCAGGGTCCGGTACCCGAACCGCGCCACCACCGTTATGGCAAACAGCAGCAGCAGGATGCTCAGCAGCTGGGAGGCAAGGCTCAGCAATCGCTGAATGAAGTTGTTCAGATATTCCTGCCGAACGCGAAGAGCGCCCCAGCGATTTTGAATGGCCCGCCGCAGCCAGCGGCCGAGGACGGCTCCGAGCAGCCGGACGGCCAGCAGCACCGCCGCTTGCACGGCAATGTGGACAAGATTCTCCCAGACCAAAATGTGGGTCATCACCCACGTCCGGGCCGCTTCGAACCACTGATAGAATATTTGCGGGTCAAAAACAGATTCCATCGGGCCTCCAAAGGCGTTTCTGAAACCGACCTGAACGGATTCGCCGATTTGCCGCCTGAAACAAATTCACCGGTATCATTTTTCCGATGAATGGTAAACGACCCTTTTGATCATTTGTATAGGTTGTCAACAACGTCCCCTCGATCGGGGAGTGGTTTTCTGCAGCCGGTCGCAACAATGCGCTGGCCCGCCGAAAGGCCAGGGGAATTTTTGAGACGGCTTCCGATAAAAAAGGCGGATTAGCGGTTGACAGTCCGGAGAAACTTCCATTATTATGAAATCGTGTTTTCATCCTCAGAAACTTTTCCGGTCGCAAGTGTCCAATACTCTATGGAGGATTGAATGAAGACCGTCGCCAATCAAAAAACCGTCGCGCTGATTACCGCCGCGGTATTCCTTCTTTTTTCCGTACCCGGCTTTGCAGGCCCCATCAAAGATTCCAGGCTGACTCCGGCTGACAAGGTCACCGTTTTGCAGAACGGCAAGAAAATCGCGCAGTACACCGAAGAAATGCCCGTACCCGGCGGGGTTCTGCTGGAAACCACGGGCCGGTGCGCGGTCCGGCTGGGCAGCATCTCCTTTGTCGCCGAAGACCAGGCCCGCTTTGCCGTCGACACCGACGGGAAAGACAATCTGCTGAAGGTCGAACGAGGCACGGTCTACTTCGGCCTGTCCGGCCTTGCCGGAAACGCGCTGGTGTTCCTCACGCCCGAGGGCGCCGTCTACTCGGACCAGGTCCTGCTCAACGCCTCGTCTGACGGCAATCTCCTTGAAGGCTACGTAAGGGTCACCGAAGAAACCAGCGAGGTCGGCGTGCTCCGCGGCGGGTCGATGAATCTGGTCACCCATGACGGGCCGCAGCTGCTCAGGACCGGCCAGAGCATGATCCTGGCCAAGGCCGACATCGCAGACCGGGCGGAGCATGCGCAGGCCCAGGCCGCGGGGGCCGCGGCCGGCGGCGGCTCTTCCGGATGGTGGGCCGGACTTTCCACTGCGGGGAAGATCGGCGTTGCTGCCAGCGTTACCTTTGGTATCGGGGCCGCCGTCGTCGCCATCGAAAGCGCCGACGACGATGACGCCAGCCCGTCGACCCCCTGAACCGGACACACGCCCGAGTCCCTCTTCGCCAGACAACGACTCTGAAACCCAACGGCGGCTCCCGATCGGTACCCGGGGCCGCCGTTTCTTTCCATGGATAAGATGACACGCTTACATCGCCTGACACACAGCGCCGGCATCGCCGCCGCCCTCCTGGCAGCGGGCCTCTGGGCCTTGGCCGGCGTCGGATGCGCGAAAAAGGCCTCCCCTCCGCCGCTGGCCCACGGCAGCTATGCCGCCCAGGCCGCCGAAACAGAGCAGTTCAACCAGAAGCTGTTTGCGGCAGCCACCCTCACCCCCTCGCGCGGCGACTACCTGCTGGGGCCCGGCGACCTGATCGAGGTCAAAGTGTTCGAAGCCGAGAAGCTCAACGCCACCGTCCGGGTCAGCTCCCGGGGGGAGGTTTCCCTGCCCCTGCTGGGGGAGGTCACGCTGGATGGCTTAACCGCTTCGGAGGCCGAAACGCTGATCGAGGAACGGCTGAAGGCGTCTTACATCAAAGACCCCCACGTGAGTATCTTCGTCAAAGAGCATAACAGCCAGCGGGTCACCGTGGTCGGGGAGGTGGAAAACCCCGGCACTTACGACTACCCCTCCCGGCAGCGCCTCCTCGACGCCATCGCCCTGGCCGGCGGCCTCACCGAAGAGGCCGGTCAGATCGCTCATGTCCGGAGATCGGCAGATATTTCCAACGGTTCTGCCCAGACATGCCAGATCAACATGCACGAGCTGATCGACGAAGGCAGGGCCGACCTCAACATTCAGATCGACGGCGGCGATGTGATCTTCATCCCCAAGCTCGGATCGTTCTTCGTGGAAGGGGCCTTCCGCCGGCCCGGAAAGTACCCGATCAAAGATGTCACCAACATCAATGAGGCCCTTATGGCGGCAGGAGGCCTGGCCCCCTATGCTTCCGACGAGAAGTTGACCCTCCTGCGCAAGAGTGATGCGGGGGAATACATAAACTTGGAACTCTCCCTGGATGAAAACAGGCAGATCCAAGAGAAGGTCAAGATCCAGGACGGAGACATCGTCATCGCCGAATCGACCTTCTGGGGCCGGCTCTTCCACGGCGGAGGCGTCACCCTCGGCGTCCCGGGAATGGGAGTGACCTACCGGGATCCGACCCGGTAGCCGGATCGCCAGAGATCAGAGGGCAGAAAAAGCCCGAGGTCGGATGTCAGAGGGACGAAAAAAAGGACTGAGGACCCGTCTTCGCCACGCCGTGGCGTGACTACGCCGTGGCAGGCTGAGGACTGAGTAACGGCAAGAACAGCCAGATGTCAGATGTCCGATGTCAGAAACAAGAAAAGATTGAACCATGAAGAGCCCTTCATGGTAAAATTATTTTTGCGGTCCTCTATAACGCTCAAGCAACCTCAAGCCGGAGCCGGTGGAGGGACGCGCGCAGTCTAGTCCGCGTTGCCGTTAATGACCACATCCCGGCCACGACGGAGCGTGGCCCTCACAAGCCCAAAACCCCACGGCCTCCGGCTCCCCGAAAATGGTGCTCGAGGATTCCGGATAAGCGCAAAACTATTTTCTCCTTCCAATTCTCTCCCCTCGACTTTGCTCGGGACAAACAGGATGGCGAGTCACGCCGCGCCGTGACGAAAACGGCTCCTCAGCCTGCCGCGGCGTAGCCGAAGGCGAAGACGGGTCTTCATCCTGCCCGGCAGATATGATTTTGTGTACAAAGTAAACAACGTCCCCTCTGCCGTTTCTAAGTCCGTAACTCACCGGAGCAGATGATCGGCCAGAAGGGAGATGCACGCCAGGAGCAGAATGACGGCCGCCAGGATCAGTCCCTGGCGCCGCAGCGCCGACCGGCGCTCGGCCGCTTCCCTTTCCTGCGCCGCGCCGCCTTCGGACCACCCGATCCGGCCGGCGCCCTTCCGACCCGCGTCGTACCAACCCCGCAGCACCGGGTCGGAAAGGACCTCGTAGGCTTCCTGCAGGGCGAGAAAGGGCTCCTTTTCCCCGGTGGGGGCGTCGGGGTGAAGCCGGCGCGCAAGATTGCGGTAGGCTTTTTTCAAGGCCTCCCCGTCCGTGTCCGGGCCCACCCCCATCACCTCGTAGTAGTCCACGCGTCCTTCTCCCCCCGAAACGGCCGGGCCCAGGCCGAGTCCCGCGGCCACCGGCGCGAGCCTTTCTTCGATCCGGGAAAAGGAGATCTTCAGCCGGCGTGCCTCTTCTTTCATCTGCCGGCGCAGCCGGACCGACTCAGGGGCGGTGTGCCGGCCGCCGGCTGCCGCCGCGCAGCACTTCATGTAAAACCGCTCTGCGGCCACCTGCCGGATCAGGACCGGGGTGTCCGCGGCCCCGGCCGCCACCTTGAGAAACCGCCGCACCCGGACCGCATCGCGCCGCGCCTGGGCTCGTTTCTTCAAAAATTCCATGGATTGCTAAAAAGCCCGATGTCAGAGGTCAGAGGTCAGAGAAAAACCGAGGTCCGAGGTCGGAGGTCAGAGGTCGGAGGTCAGAGGTCAGAGGTCGGAGGTCAGAGGTCAGAGGTCAGAGGTCAGAGGTCAGAGGTCGGAGGTCAGAGGTCAGAGAAAAACCGAGGTCCGAGGTCGGAGGTCAGAGGTCAGCAAAGAAGGACTGAGGACTGAGGACTGAGAAAAAGCAAGGACTGGCCGAGGTCCGGAAAAGCTCGATGTCCGAGGTCAGCAAAAAGCAAAAACGATTGAACCGCCCGCTTAAAAAGACAGATGTCAGAGGTCAGAGGTCAGCCCTGCCGTTGGCGCGGCGTTCAAGGTTCAGGGTACAAGGTTTGCCAGGGGAAATTCTATACGAATTTTTTGGTCTTAGCCGATATTTCGATCAAGATGGAAAGGCCGAGTGTCCTACAGATTTTTTTCTGTCCTCCGACCTCTGACCTCTGACCTCGGGCAGTTTCGGACATCTGACCTCGGACCTCTGACCTCTGGCAGTTTCGGACCTCTGACCTCGGGCAGTTTCGGACATCGGACCTCTGATATCGGACCTCGGTCATTTCCGAGACAAGAAAGGCTTTGGGTTGTTGAGCATACCGCCGAGCATGGATCCGATGGCCCGGTTTTCTTCGGTCAAACGGTTGAACTCGGCAATCTCGAGATACTTGCAGTCCTTTGCAAAATCCAACCAGGTTTCGGTTTCGCCGTTCTCGCCGTCAGCGTCGGTCAATTTGCTTATAAAGTGAGCCTCATATCGCCTTTTTGCCCAGCTTTCCCTGAGGTTTGTGCATACAGATCGAGATGAACGCCGTATTTGATCTGTGAGGGAATACTTTTCTTCAACGGGCCAACTTTTGCTCAACGTAAAAATGTCCATCGCCAGTTTATAGGCCCTCTTGTAAACCCGCAAATCCTTCGCCGACTTTATCTCCACCTTCCCACCTTCTCTCTGTCTCTGGCCTCCGGCAGTTGCCGACCTCGGACCTCTGATCTCCGGCAGTTTCGGACATCGGATCTCCGGCAGTTTCGGACCTCTGACCTCGGACCTCTGACCTCTGGCAGTTTCGGACCTCGGACCTCTGACCTCTGGCAGTTCCGGACCTCTGACCTCTGGCAGTTCCGGACCTCTGACCTCCGTCAGTTCCGGACCTCGGGCAGTTCCTCAGTCCTTTTCCTCGAGAAGACCCTCGGCGCCGCGAGCGCGCTTCTTGGCCGCCACCTTCTTTTCTTTTCCGTATTCGTAGTTGTAGGCCCGGTAGTAGCGGTAGTAGGAGCGGTAGCCGTAGCGCTGGGCCAGGTTGATCTTGTTGACGATGCATCCCAGCACGTTGGCCTGAAGGTTGTTCATGGCCTTTTTGAAGTGCCGCAGGCCGTCCCGGGTGCTTTCGTTGATGGAGCTGACCAGGATCAGGCCCCCCACCTTCTGGGAAAGGACCAGCACGTCGGCAAACCCGTGGTGGGGCGGCGCATCGACGATGATCCGGTCGAACCGCTCTGCCGCCTTTTCCAGCAGATCGGAAAAGCGGTTGGAGGCCAGCAGCTCCACGGGGTTGGGCGGGATCGGCCCGGAAGGGATCATGTACAGGTTTTCCACGTCGGTCTTTCCCAGGTAGCCGTCGTCGATCACCCCGGCCAGAAAGCTGGACAGGCCGTGGCCGTTTAGCTCGGCGCCGGCGGAAAAGATCTTGTGCAGCCTGGGCTTTCTCAGGTCCGCGTCGATGAGCAGCACCTTTTCTCCGGCGCCGGCGAAGGTCTGGGCCAGGTTGGTGCAGACCGTGGTCTTTCCCTCGCCCGGGGCCGTGCTGGTCACGGCGATGCACCGGGCCGCAGAATCGGAGCCCGAAAGCTGGATCGAGACCTTGCTGGTACGAAAGGCCTCGGAGATGGCCGCCTGCGGGTCGTTGACGAACACCCGCTCCACCGGGCCCTCGGCGTCCTTTTCCAGGGGGATCACCCCCAGGATGGGGATCTGGAACCGGTCCGAGATCTGGTCCGGGTTGGTGATGGTATCGGCGAAGTACTCGGTCAAAAAGGCCAGGCCCACGCCCATCATCAGCCCCAGCACGACGGCCAAAAGCAGGTTCCTGCGCACGTCGGGCATGGCCGGAGAGATTGGCAGCGAGGCCCGGTCCACGATCCGGATGTTGGAAGGAGAGATCCCGGCCATGGACTCGATCTCCTTTGCCCGCTCCAGCAGGCTCTGGTAGATGGCCTTGTTGGTCTCCACCTCCCGGGCCATGATCGAATACTGGGTGGCGACCTCGTTCAGCGCCAGGGCCCGCTGCTTGTTTTCCTCCAGCCGGCCTTCCAGGGCGACCACCCACTCTTGGGCCGCCAGATACTCGTGGCGGATGGCGTTGAAGCTCCGCTCCGATTCTTCATCGATGCGCTCGGCCAGACTGTCCATCCGCCTTTGCAGCTTTCTCACCTCCGGGTAATCGGGGTGGAAGGTCTCGGTCAGGTTCTCGTACTCGGAGCGGAGCCGGGCGTACTCGGACTTCAGGCCGCTGATCATCTCGCTTTGAAGCACCTCGGGCAGGTTTTCCGGACCGTCGGCCACGGCCTGGCGGTACTTGGTCTCTTTTCGGACCAGCTCGGTCTCGGCCTGGCCCAGGGCGGCGTTGACGTCTTCCAACTGCTTGTAGACGCTGTTCAGCCTCGAATCCAGGGACACGATCCCGGCCCGGCGGGCGAACCGGTGCTGCTCTTCTTCGGCCTTTTCCAGGTGGATCTTGGCCCTGTCGATCTGGCGCATCAGGTACTGGCGGGTGTTTTCCGAAGACTCCACCTTCTGGTCCATCTGCCAGTCCAGGTACTGGTCCATGAGCTGGTTGACCACGTCCATGGAAAGCCGCCGGTCCGGGGACAGAAACGAGACATCGATGATCATCGCATCCCGCCTGGGAGAGACGGACAAGAAGCTGTGGAAAAAGCCCAGCAGCCGCCGGTCGGCCATGACCTCTTCGACGGAAATGCTGCCGAGATTGGCGTCTGCGGCCTCTTCTTTGCGCGGGATCAGGGACTTGACGAATTTTTTCAGGCGGGTCGTCAGCCCCTCTTTTTTTTCTTCCCCGTCGCCCGCGATCACCGGGTGCTCTTTTAGGTTCACCTGCCGGATCACCCGCCGGGCCAGGGCGCCGCTCTTGAGCAGCGCCACCTGGGTGTTGACGAACTCCGCCGCCCGGAGCCGCTGTTCGGCCACCTCCTCGAACTTGGTCACCCGCTGGGACTCGGGGCTGATCTGCAGGGTGCCGGAAGCCCGGTAGAGCTTTTCTTCGGCCAGGCTGAAGATCAGGGTGGAAACGAAGGTGAGAAACAGCACCCCGATCACCAGCCACTTTCGCCGCAGCACCACCTCGATGTAGTCGCGCAGGTGGGTCTCTTCGTCGGCGTAGGGGATGCCGCTGCGGTATTCGGTGGACGGCAGGTTCTCCCCGCCCTGGTCTTCGGCCCTGGCGGGCAGGTTATGACCTTCTTTCTTTGCCATCGGACGCTCCCTTGATTTCAAATCCGTCGACCCACAAAGAGCCGTTGATCTTGTTGTCGAACCGGTGGCTCGGCTGCCGCCTGAGCCGCACCGCCACCGCGTGGCAGCCGGCAGAGGGGGTGAAGGCCAGCTCCTGCCGGACCCAGTCCGCGTCAGCGGCGGCCATGTCCGTGCGCCAGCGGTCGGTTTGCCCATCCAGGCCGTAGACTTCTACAACCGGCCGCTGGTCGGTGGTCAGCCGCCGGCTTTTCCACCAGAAAGACAGGGCGTAGGTTTTTCCCGGCACCACCGGCACGCACTGGCTGACGTGGTAAAAATTAAGATTCTCCGTTCCGGCAAAATCGACCCGCAGCGCGTAGTTTCCCTCCCGGGCCGAAAAGCGTTCCCGACGGACGTCCCACCCGTCCCCGGACCGGGCGCGCCATCCAAAGATATGCTGGGAGATCGGCGCCTCGAAGCCGGGGTTGGTCATCGCGTCGGCAAGACCGGTATAGCCTGCCCGGACCTGCACCGCGGCCCGGATCCGCTTTTGCCCTACCAGAAAAGAGACGAAGTCCTCATACAATTTTTCTTCGATGTCAAGGGCGTCTGCCATCTTCGCCCAGACCGCCAGGCCGTCGTCTGCCCGGCCCCGGCCCATCAGCCACCGCAGATAATCGGGGAGGTTTTCGGGTGAAAGCGCGCAGAGCACCCGGTCCGTGAGACCGTCGAAGTGCATGTCGGCCAGGGCCAGGGCCTGGCCGGAGAGCCGGGGCACCTGGACTGCGGCGTTGAGCTCCCGGACGAACATCTCTTCTGCGCCCAGGTCCCGGGCCATGAGAAGCATCTGCCACTGCCACTTGACCGGGGCCCCGGCCACCTCCTCGACGAAGGCCAGGATCTTTTTGGCGGCCGCCGCGTCGCCGGCGGCCTGCTTTTCCTCGGCCAGCTTCAGCCAGGCGTCGATGTAGAGGGGATTTACGGACACGGCCCGGGCAAAGCTTGCCTGGGCCGCCGCCGGCCGGTTTTCGAAGCGGGCCGCGATCCCGAAGTCGTGCTGGGCCTCTGCAAATCCGGCAAAGGCGGCCGGGTTCTTTCCGCCGTAGTCTTGGCGCCCGACGGCCCGGTCGAGCTGCGCCCAATGGACGGCAAACATCACCGCAGCAGCCAGCAGCAGGCTCACGAGGGTTTTTGTTAAAATAGAGGTTTTCATGAGTTATAGGACTGAGGACCCGTCTTCGCCTTCGGCTACGCCGCGGCAGGCTGAGGACTGAGTAAGGGCCCGAGGTCGGAGGTCCGAGGTCAGAGGTCCGAAAAACGATTGAACCGCCCGCTCGCTTCGCTCCCTCAAGACGCGAAGAGCGCGAAGGTTTTTTTCACATCCCTTCGACTCGGCTTCGCCTCGCTCAGGACAGGCGGGTTCCGTCTTCGCTCTCCGAGCTTCGCCGAGACAAGCGCCGGATACTGCCCCGACTCACGATGCGAACAAAGTTGCCGCGCCTGCGGCGGGCTGGGGCAGCGGCTCGGAGAAGGTAATAACAGTTTTGAAAGCAGTAAGACCTCGATAGCTGCACAGGTTTTAAGGCGAAACCATTTGCGGGATCGTGAGCCGGGGGCAGTTTCCCGGCGACCCGATACCGTAAATTTGTTTTCTTCGCGCCCTTCGCGAACTTCGCGGTTTAATCGCTTTCGCTTTTCGGAAAAAACGATTTCACCGCCCGCTCGCTGCACTCGCTCAAGGCGCAAAGAGCGCAAAGGTTTTTTATTCGCATCGGGTGCTCCAGCCGATAAAACCCCGGCTGGAGCTACGATGCGAACAAAGAGCGCGTGCCTGCAGCAGGCTGGGCTGTGCATTTCCGATAATCAAGTGATTTTGACAAATGCCCAGG
>JAIPEL010000098.1 GCA_021737185.1 Desulfobacterales bacterium
CGCCAGGCCTATGTCGATATCGGCGCCGGGACGTATGAAAATCGTTTTAAGCAACGCCGATTAAAGAACTATACACAAGCCCGTAAAAATATGGGCTATAAGGTCGAAGCAATAACCACGGCAGAGCCTGCTGCAACGTGAAGTTTCATACGAGCCCCGCCGCAGGCCGCCGGGGCGACCAGATTGATCAAAAATGAAACTTTGCCTCGAAGCCTCTGCCTATGTAGGGAACGGCCTCCGTGCCGTTCCGAAAGGCACGACACGGAGGTCGTGCCCTACAAAAACCCCGGCTTCGACCGAAGTTTCACATAAGATGTCAGAAAACAAAATCGCTGCCGCGATTTGGTAAGAAGCGGCTGCACCGCTTGAATATCGGACATCCGACCTCGGACCTCCGACATCGGGCAGTTTTTGCAGTTACTCAGCCTGCCACGGCGTAGCCGAAGGCGACCTGTGAGGGCGTAGCTCGCAGAGCGAAGCCTCAGGACGGGTCCTCAGCCTGCCACGGCGTAGCCGAAGGCGAAGACGGGTCCTTCGTCCTTCGGACCTCCGACATCTGACATCTGGCACTTCCGGACCTCCGACCTCTGACCTCTGACATCCGGCCGTTTGTATAGTTTGTAAACAACGTCCCCTCCATCCTCAAGATTGGTGCCAAAAACGGAAAAGGAGGATAACGGTCTGAATTTTCGCGCAATGACATGGCCGGGCCATGGCAGGCATGGCGAGCAACTGCACAGTTTCATGTGCAGCAGCGCACCGAAAATTGTTCAGTTGAGAAGGGGGTTCCGGCCGGAATCTGCGGGGGAGCAAGGAAAAACCGGCCGGCTCCAAAAAAAGAAAGCCTCGGCTTATTTTATAGGCATTGAAATCCGGGGAGAAATTTGTCATACGGTGCTTTGTGTACGATTTATTCTGGTGCCCTGGAGTTTTCGATCAGCAGCGCCGCAGTTTTTTTCTACACACGGTTCTATTTCGGTTCTCAGCCTTCCGGGGAGCGGCTTTCTTCGATGGCCGGCCCTTTGCTCATAGCTGGACTTGCCTCTTTTTCAGAATTCTGCGTCGAGCTGCGATGCCGCCGTCCCGCGGACATCCGGCGCCGGTATGTTGCCGCCGCTGTCGGAGGCCTGCTTTCTGGCAGCGGCCGGGAACCGTGGCCTTGTCCGAAGTGGCACCATCCTTGCGTAAAAACACAGATTCGGCTTGCGCCGGAAAACGATATCGACTATCTTATCTTCCCCTGATCGAGGGCGGGTCCGGCCGCTCCGAGTCAAACAATATATAAAAATATATCAATCGGTTGAGCCTCGTGGGCTGCCGTAATCCACGGGGCGGAGCTGTATCCGGACCCCGGCGCAAGGACAACATCTTCGATTTCGGGATCGAAGAAAATTGGTACCGGTTCAAAGGGGAAGCTTTCAAAAAGATCGCCGTCGAATGGTGCGAAGAAAACGACATTTCCTATGTCGAAGGCCATTCAGATCCGGGCCGACCCGGAAACGCATAAAATCATCCCCGTCCCCATGAATACGACCTCTGACATCGGGTCTTTTCCGGCCCTCGGACCGTCTTCCAAAATACGTCCTTCCTGTAAGGACAAATAAGTGATAATTCGTCCTTCATGAGAGAACAATTTCGCCAGATCGTTCGGCAGAAAATCATCGACGGGCTGGCCGCCGAGATCCCGGCCTTTACCCGCCGCGACGTATGGGTGCCGGCTGTGCCGGGCAAGGCGATTGCCGTGATCGGCATGCGGCGCGCCGGGAAGACCACTTTTCTCTGGCAGGTTCTCGCAGACCGGCTCGCCCGGGGGACGGCCCGAGAAGGCCTTTTGTACTTCGGTTTCGAAGACGAGCGGTTGGCCGGCATGGGTGCTGAAGACCTCGATCTCCTGGTAGAGGAGTACTACCGTCTGCATCCGGAGGGGCGGGAGCGGCAAAAGGCGGCCCTGTTTTTAGACGAGATACAGACCGTTCCGGGCTGGGAGCGGTTTGCAAGGCGTCTGATGGACGATGAAAACGTCGATCTGTTTCTCTCCGGTTCATCGGCCCGGCTGTTGTCAAAGGAGGTGGCCACGAGCATGCGCGGTCGCGCCATGGAGGCGACGGTGCTGCCCTTCAGCTTCCGGGAGAGCCTCCGGCACGCAGGCAAAGAGCCGCCGGCGGAAAAACGGGGCCTGACCAAGACCCAGGTCTCCTCCCTGGAAAAGGCCTTGGGGTCGTATTTGACCGGCGGCGGCTTTCCGGAAGCCCAGGGTCTGGACGTACGTAGCCGGTCAGAGCTGCTCCGCGGATACGTGGACATGGTCCTGTTTCGTGACGTGGTCGAACGCCACGCCGTGTCCCAGCCGGTTGTGCTGCGCTGGATGGTCCGCCAGCTTATGGCCAATGCCGCCGGTCTGTTCAGCGTGAACAAGTTTTACCGGGACATGAAGTCCCAGGGGCTTGCCGCCGGAAAAGACACCCTTCACGCCTACCTGGGGCATCTGGAAGACGCATTTCTTCTGCGCAGCGTCGCCATCGCGGCCGATTCCGAGCGCCGCAAGCAGGTCAACCCCCGAAAGGTGTATCCGATCGACACCGGTCTGATCCCCCTTTTCGACCGATCCGGAAGGGCCAACATGGGCCACGCCCTGGAAACGGCCGCTTTCTGGGAGCTGAAGCGCCGCGGCGCCGAAACCGGGTATGTGCGGACCCAAAGCGGATACGAGGTCGATTTTTTCGCCCGCCATGTCGACGGGCGGCAGGAGTTGATCCAGGTCTGCGCGGACATGGACGATCCACAAACGCGCCAAAGGGAGAGCCGGGCGCTGTTCGATGCCCAAAAGCAGCATCCGGATGCCGCCCTGGTGGTGATCGCATTCAACAAGCCCGCAGCCGTAGAGCTCCCCGACCCAATCACCCTGCTGCCGGCCGTGGAATGGTTTTTATACCCCCAATAAATTCGCTGGGCGAATTTATAAAATGCGGCTTCGCCGCTAAAATACCGGCAACGGACATCTGACATCTGACATCTGACATCTGACATCGGGCAGTTACTCAGCCTGCCGCGGCGACTTGTGGGGTCGTCTTGTCCGGCGAAGTTGCTCTTTAACGAAGCCGGAAGCTCGCAGAGCGAAGCCCCAAGCCGAAGGCGACCTGTGAGGGCGTAGCTCGCAGAGCGAAGCCCCAAGACGGGTCCTTCTTTGTATAGTTTGTAAACAACGTCCCCTCGGAGCCAGACGATAAAATACATATTGCCGCGCAACCCTATCGACGCTAACTTTGAAAAATGAGCTAAGGGCAATGGCAGATCGTATCCCCAAAATTCGCGTTACGCAGCATGCCAGTCGCAAGCTGAAGCAAAGAGGGCTTCAGGTTCAAGATTTGCTGGAGGTGATTACCGACCCAGCGATGACGAAAGACGATGTCATTGATCCGGATCTCATTCATTACATTTCCCCATACCAGGGCGGTCATTTGAGGGTGATCGGGAAATGGGAAGATGGAAATATCTTTGTGGTAGTTACCGCTTTTGTCGATAGAAGAATTCGCCGGGAGGTGAAAATATGATCAAAATCACTTACGACAAAGATGGGGACTTGCTTGAGATCCGTTTTTCAGACAGGAAGATAAAGGATAGTGCATACCAGGAAGACTCGGGAATCGTTCTCGATTACGATGAAAATGACAAACTGATTGGCGTTGAAATCACCTCTTTTTCGAAAAGGGCTTCCCGAGAGGATTTGGATTGGCAGGAGGTGGTCGGGCTCTAGCCGCCTTTCAGTCCCTGGTAAAGCGGCAAAAAAATAGTTCTTACAGGAAGTTATAAAAGCATAGAATGTCCCCTAAACGGGGGGCCGGATAAAACCGATCACACTTGAAACCCCGCCGCGAAGCGGCCCTAACCGTGATGCCTTCGTAAAAAGTCCGAATCGGCCCCTATTCGTCATTCCGGACGAGCGAAGCGAGATCCGGAATCCAGTGATTTCAAGCGCATCTGGATGCCGGATCAAAAAAGCTTGCCCCGGACTCGATCCGGAGTCCGGCATGACGCTTCGGAGACTTTTTACGATTTCATCAATCGCGCAATCCGTGAAATCCGCGCCAAAATCGTTTTTCGCCGTGCCAACAGCCTGAAACGGGAAGTTATAAAAGCATAGACCCCAAACGTAGACGTCCCCCAAACGCAAGAATTCACAGGAGGAAACGATGGCAATTCCCCTGAATCCTCAATACGTTATGGATAAAGAAAAAAATCCAAAGGCAGTTATCTTGACCATTGATGAATGGAACCGAATCGTAGAGGCGCTTGAAGAGCTCGATGATATCCGCGCCTATGATGCCGCGAAAACCGGTGAACAGGAAGCCATTCCATTTGAGTAATCTACGAAATAAATGACGATCGTCTCCTAATATTGGTCGTCACCATTGGCCACCGCAAAGAAGCATACAGATAAAAGCGTCAACCTCATGTGAAACTTCGTCCAATGCCGGGGTTTTTGTAGGGCACGCCCTCTGTGGCGTGCCTTTCGGAACGGCACGGAGGCCGTTCCCTACAGAGGCAGAGGCTTTGAGCCAAAGTTTCATTTTTGATCAAACTGGATGGTTAAGGCCAACAGACTTAAAACTCCCAACGGAGAATCTTGAATCTGGAACTTTGAACGCCGCGCCAGCGGCAAGGCTGACTCTTGAATCCCCCTTCGAAGTTCCTAAGGGGGTGAGCCTGCCTGCAGTGAGCTTGTCGAACTTGTCGAACCACGCTGCGGCCAGCGGTGGACTTAACCTCGGACATCCGACATCTGACCTCTGGCAGTTCCGGACCGCTGACATCGGGCATTTCTTTTGTGTATAAAATAAACAACGTCCCCTCGGGTTCACACGCCCTGGAAACGGCCGTTTTCTGGGAGCTGAAGCGACGCGGCGCCGAAATCGGGTATGTGCGCACCCAAAGCGGATACGAGGTCGATTTTTTCGCCCGCCATGTCGACGGGCGGCAGGAGTTGATCCAGGTCTGCGCGGACATGGACGATCCACAAACGCGCGAAAGGGAAAGCCGGGCGATGTTCGATGCCCAAAAGCAGCATCCGGATGCCGCCATGGTGGTGATCGCATTCAACAAGCCCGCAGCCGTAAGGCTCCCCGACCCGATCACCCTGCTGCCGGCCGTGGAATGGTTTTTATACCCCCAATAAATTCGCTGGGCGAATTTATAAAATGCGGCTTCGCCGCTAAAATACCGGCAACGGACATCTGACATCTGACATCGGGCAGTTACTCAGCCTGCCGCGGCGCCTTGTGGGGTCGTCTTGTCCGGCGAAGTTGCTCTTTAACGAAGCCGGAAGCTCGCAGAGCGAAGCCTCAAGACGGGTCCTCAGTCCTCAGTCCTTTTTTTTGGGTCTCGGACATCTGACATCGGGCATTCCTTTTGTGTACAAAGTAAACAACGTCCCCTCGGAGCCCTCGCGCCAATATGTTTTTCCGCCGCGCCGGCTGCAGAAACGGGAAGTTATAAAAGCATAGACGTCCCCCAAACCCCTCATTGGCACAGAGGGTCCTTGAAACATAAAACAGATGAGGTGACTTATGGAAAACCAGAAGTTGCTGGATCGGATCACGTATAACCCTGAAATTTTCGGTGGTAAGCCGATCATCCGCGGGAAACGGTTGGCTGTTGAGCATGTGCTGGGCATGCTTGCGGCAGGAGATACGATAGAAGCCTTGTTGCAGGAATATCCGTGGTTGGAACGAGACGATATTATTGCCTGCCTCCTATACGCCAAGTCGGTTGTTGCCAATGAGCATTTCGAACCTTTGCCGGAGAAAACGACGGCTTGAAGGTTCTATTGGATACATGCATTGCCCGGTCTGCCTTTCATATCTTGGTGGCAGCAGGACATGATGTCGTCTGGGCTGCAGAATGGACAAGTGATCCAGGAGATGAAGAGATCCTAAAGATTGCTTACGAGGATATTCGCGTAGTTGTCACTCTCGATAAGGATTTTGGTGAGCTTGCAGTGCTGAAAAAGCGACCCCATGCAGGAATTATTCGGCTCGTTGAAATCAGTACCAAGGAACAAGGGGAAGTCGCGAAGAAGGTTTTGGCGAAGTATGCTGCGGAGCTTTCTTCGGCCGCGATAATTACAGCTGGAAAACAGAAGGTGCGGATCCGAACCTATGGAAAGGCATAGAATCATCCCAATACCGATGAACGGATTCGGAATGGGTTACACACGGATTACGCTGCAAAACCCCGCCCTGCCAGCAGGCCGAAACAGGAAGTTATAAAAGCATAGAATGTCCCCTAAACTACGTGAAATCCGCGCCAACATGTTTTTCCGCCGCGCCAGCGGCCCGAACCGCGAAATCCGCGAAATCCGCGCCAAAATCGTTTTTTCAGACCTCGGACCTCCGACATCCGACATCGGGTTTTTTTGTATAATATGTCTACAACATCCCCAATAGCTGAGGCCTCTAAATGACCCGCCGCGCGCTGGTTACCGGCGGGGCGGGGTTTATCGGGTCTCATCTGGTTGATGCCTTGGTCGAAGACGGGTGGCAGGTGGCGGTGTTGGACAATCTGTCCACCGGGCGGACGGAGAACCTGGCCCAATCGCATGGGCGGATCGAATTCGTCGAGGGAGACATTCGGGACCGGAAGCTTGTCGAGAGTGTGGCAAAAGGCTGCACTGCGGTGTTTCACCAGGCGGCGGTCGTGTCGGTGCCCCTGACCGTGCAAGATCCGGTCGGATCGGCCGAGGTCAATGAGATCGGGACGCTGAATGTGCTGGAAGCCTGCCGGAGGCAGAAGGTAAACTCGGTGGTCCTGGCCAGCTCCTGCGCCGTGTACGGCGACGATCCGGAGGTTCCGAAAAAAGAGGACATGCCGGCCCGACCCTCGAGTCCGTATGCCGTGCAAAAACTTGCCGGCGAATATTACGCCGGGGTTTTTTCGTCTCTTTACGGCATTTCGGCCGTTTGCCTTCGATATTTCAACGTCTACGGGCCGCGCCAAGACCCGTCTTCTCCTTATGCCGGGGTCATTTCCATTTTCATGGACCGGGCCGTAAAGAAGCTTCCGCCGACGATCCACGGAGACGGGGATCAGTATCGGGATTTCATCTTCGTAAAAGACGTGGTCCGGGCCAACCTGCTGGCGGCATCTGCGACCGATGCGGCCGGCAAGGTGTTTAACATCGGCACCGGGCGGCAGGTAACGATCAAAGATCTGTGGGAGCAATTTTCCAAAATTTCAGGATATGCCGCGGCACCGGAATATGGATCCGCCAGAGACGGCGATATCAGGGAGTCTCTGGCCGACACCGGAAAGGCAAACGGCGAACTCGGATTCGAGCCGGAAGTCTCCTTCGAGGACGGCCTGGCTGCTGCTTTCCGCTGGTTTGAAGCAATGAGTTATCATTATTCCTGAACCAAAAAAGGAAAAACGGTTGGTATTTTGTATAGAAAGTAAACAACGTCCCCTCGGAGCCCGCGCGCTGGTCACCGGCGGGGCAGGGTTTATCGGCTCCCACCTGGTTGATGCCTTGGTCGAAGACGGGTGGCAGGTGGCGGTGCTGGACAACCTGTCCACCGGGCGGCTGGAGAACCTGGCCCAGTCGCAGGACCGGATCGAATTCGTCGAAGGAGACATCCGGGACCTAAAGCTGGTCGGACGTTTGGCGAAAGGCTGCAAGGCGGTGTTTCACCAGGCCGCGGTCGTTTCGGTGCCCCTGACCGTGCAAGATCCTGTCGGATCGGCCGAGGTCAATGAAATCGGTACGCTGCACGTGCTCGAAGCCTGCCGGAGGCAAAAGGTCAAGTCGGTGGTCCTGGCCAGCTCCTGCGCCGTGTACGGCGACGACCCGCAGGTTCCCAAAAAAGAGGACATGACGCCGCGCCCCTCGAGCCCGTATGCCGTCCAGAAGCTCGCCGGAGAATATTACGCCGGGGTTTTTTCGTCTCTTTACGGTCTGTCGGCAGTTTGCCTGAGGTATTTCAATGTCTACGGCCCGCGGCAGGACCCGTCTTCCCCGTATTCCGGGGTCATCTCCATTTTCATGGACCGGGCCGTAAAGAAGCTTCCGCCGACCATCTATGGCGACGGGCTGCAGTACCGGGACTTTATCTTCGTAAAAGACGTGGTACGGGCCAACCTCCTTGCGGCGTCTGCGGCCGCTGCGGCCGGCAAGGTGTTTAACATCGGCACCGGGCGGCAGGTAACGATCAACGACCTGTGGAAGCAAATTTCCAAAATTTCAGAATATGCCGCGGCACCGGAATATGGAACCGCCAGAGACGGCGATATCAGGGAGTCACTGGCCGACACCGGAACAGCAAAGGCTGAATTGGGATTCGAACCGGAAGTCTCCTTCAAGGACGGCCTGGCTTCAACATTCCGCTGGTTTGAATCAATGATTCATCATCAGTCCTGAACCAAAAAAGGAAAAGCGGTTGGTATTTTTGTATATAAAGTAAACAACGTCCCCTCGGAGCCCGTAGGGCGGAGACTCAAGCCTGAACAGCGGGTCTTTTCTGATCTCTGACATCTGCCATTTGGCAGTTTCCGACCTCGAACATCCAACATCTGACGTCTGGCCGTTTGAATAGTTTGTAAATGTCCCCTCGACTTGCATGTCTGCGGCAAAAATATCAGAGGGATAAAGTAAAAGCATGAGTTTTCTAGAAGGCAAAACAGTACTTGTCACTGGCGCTGACGGATTCATTGGCTCTCATTTGGTTGAAGGCTTGCTGGAAAAAGGATGCCAAGTTCGGGCCTTTGTTTTTTATAACTCCTTCAACTCTTGGGGCTGGCTTGATACGTTCCCGGAAAAGACCTTAAATGAGATTGACGTTTTCGCCGGGGATGTCCGTGATCCCAATGGCGTGCGAAAAGCTATGGAAGGCATTGATGTCGTATTCCACCTGGCAGCCCTGATTGCGATCCCTTTCAGCTACCACTCGCCGGACAGCTATGTGGATACCAATATAAAAGGAACTCTGAATGTCCTGCAAGCATCGAAAGGTGCTGGATTGGAGCGGGTTCTGGTCACTTCGACCTCCGAAGTTTATGGCACGGCACAATACGTTCCAATCGATGAAAACCATCCGTTTCAAGGACAGTCACCTTATTCGGCCACCAAAATCGGAGCAGACCGTCTTGCTGAAAGCTTTTACCGCAGTTTTGATCTGCCGGTGACAATCATTCGCCCATTCAACACCTATGGTCCTCGTCAATCCGCCAGGGCGGTTATCCCAACAATCATCACACAGCTTTTATCCGGTGCGGAGGAAATAAAGCTGGGCAGCCTCCACCCGACCCGTGATTTCAATTACGTCAAAGATACGGTTGCCGGGTTCATTGCAATCGCAGAATCTAACGATGCCATTGGAGAGGAAATCAACATCGCTTCTCAGAAAGAGATCTCCATCGGGGAAATTGCTCATAATATCATCGACATTATCAATCCCTCTGCCCGAGTGGTCTCAGATGATATCCGACTTCGGCCAGAAAATAGCGAGGTGGAGCGGCTTTTAGGAAGCAATGAAAAAATCAATCGGCTGACTGGGTGGAAGCCGGGATTTAATCTTCGTGAAGGGCTAAAAGAGACTATCGATTGGTTCGGGCAAAAAGAAAATCTCAGAGCCTATAAATGGGGTATCTACAATGTTTGAGGAAATTGTAGAATTTATCAAGTCTCTGTATCCTAACGAGAATCCGGTGCCGCTTCACGCCCCCCGATTTCAGGGGAATGAAAAGAAGTACCTGATAGACTGCATTGACACCACTTACGTTTCTTATGTTGGACAGTATGTAACCCGGTTTGAAGAGCAGGTCTGCCGGTTCACCGGGGCAAAACATGCCGTTGCCGTATGCAGCGGTACCGCGGCCCTGCACATGGCCCTCCTGCTGGCAGGGGTTCGCCCCGGCGAGGAGGTGATCACCCAACCGCTAACCTTTGTAGCCACGGCTAACGCCATCGCCCATTGCGGCGCTCAGCCTGTTTTTGTGGATGTTGAACGTGCCACCCTCGGCCTCGATCCCGAAAAACTGGCCGGTTTTCTTGAAAAGGAGACTGTTGATCATTCGGACGGTCATCGCTACAATCGAGTTTCCGGTAAAAGAATTGCGGCTTGCGTGCCGATGCATACGTTCGGTCACCCGGCTCGCATCGATGATTTGGTTGATATCGGCAAGAAATATCGTATACCCATCGTAGAGGATTCCGCAGAGGCTCTTGGCAGTTTTTATAAAAGCCGGCATCTCGGCACCTTTGGTGAATTGGGAATCCTTAGCTTCAACGGGAACAAACCGGTGACGACCGGCGGCGGGGGCATGATCATCACCAATGACGCGGCACTTGCAAAAAGAGCCAGGCATTTGACCACCACTGCCAAGCAGGCGCATCCGTGGGAATTTATGCATGATGAGGTAGGCTATAATTACCGCATGCCGAATATAAATGCAGCGGTTGGATGTGCCCAGATGGAAGGGTATGATAACGTTTTGAAAAACAAGCGTGAAACGGCATTGATGTATAAGGATTTTTTTCAGAATAAAGATATCGCTTTTGTTGCGGAGCCGGAAAATGCGAAATCCAACTACTGGTTGAATTCCCTTGTTCTTAAAATGCGGGAAGAAAGGGATTTGTTTCTGGAAATGACCAATGCCGGAGAAATACAAACACGACCTGTATGGAAATTGATGAATCATCTGCCTATGTATGATAAATGTATCTCTACGGATTTATCAAATTCATGCTGGCTTGAAGATCGTTTGGTGAACATTCCAAGTAGTATCAGGTTTTGAAATTGATAAATATGAATGAGCCAATAGTGTACTGTTTTTTTCAACGATCTGTCTGGCTTGGTTCGTATATAAGATGCGATCTATAGAATCCCCGCTGAAGACAGTTTTGATCAATCTGACCTTAAACTAAAATCTGGGCTCTATATTCTTAATTTTTTTATGCAGGATATAACATATTCTCAGGTAAGGTTGAGAGCTTTGAAATTGAGTAGAAAAGAGATTAAAGTAGGAGTATTCGGGGCCTCTGGTTTTGCAAGAGAGGTTATAGACATATGCCTGGCCCTTGGTATAAAAAAGATAGTTTTTATCGATAAGGATTCTGAAAACCTCAATTATTACGGTTGGCCGTTATGTAGTGAAGACCAGATAGAACCATTAATAGTGGAAAAATACTGCTTTGTCTTAGGTATAGGGGATAATCATCTCCGTAAAAAGATTTTCAACATATTTAGAAAATTGCCGTATATAAATCTTGTGCATCCTACGGCAACACTTGGGTACGATATGAAAGAACGGCTTTCTAAAAAAAAAGGTAACATTATAACCTCAGGAGTTCGGTTTACGAACAACATAGATATAGGGAATTTCGGAATATATAATTTAAATTGCACGATTGGGCATGATTGCATATTGGAGGACTTTATAAATGTGGCGCCTGGTGCAAATATATCAGGAAATGTCCATATTCATGAATGTGCATATATTGGTACCAATGCTTCTGTAATCCAGGGCCAAAGCCAAAGACAAAAGCTTATAGTAGGGGAAAATTCTGTCATTGGGGCGGGCTCTGTCGTGACTAAAAATATTTCTTCGAACGTTGTTGCTTTTGGAATTCCTGCCAAGATGAGAGAGAAAAAATAATGCACAAAAGAACCTTTATCATTGCAGAAGCTGGGGTAAACCATAACGGTGATCTTGATCTTGCAATTAAAATGGTGGATGTGGCTGCGAAATGCGGCGCTGATGCTATAAAATTTCAAACGTTTAAAGCAGAAAATGTCATCTCGAGATATGCCCCAAAAGCTGAATATCAAAAATCAACGACAGGCTCGGTGGAATCTCAATTGGAGATGGTCAAAAAACTGGAGCTGGATGAGAGCGCCCACAAGAAGTTAGTAAGTCATTGCAAAAATAAGGGAATCATCTTTTTGTCCAGTCCGTTTGATCTGAGGAGTATTGATTTGCTTGACAAACTTAGAATGGAGATCTTTAAAATTCCATCTGGGGAAATAACAAATCTCCCATATCTCAGAAAAATAGGGGCACTAAAAAAGAGAGTGATTTTGTCTACTGGAATGGCTGTTTTGGCTGAAATCGAGGCTGCCATAGACGTCTTGGAAGCAGCCGGTACCCCGCGCCGGTACTTTACCATCCTGCAATGCAACACCGAGTATCCGACCCCCATGTCGGATGTAAACTTGCGTGCCATGATTAGTATCCGTCACGCCTTTGGTGTGTCGGTGGGATATTCGGACCACACTCTGGGCATAGAAGTTCCTATCGCCGCGGTCGCCCTCGGTGCAACCGTGATAGAAAAGCATCTGACTCTGGACCGTAATCTCCCTGGCCCCGACCACAGAGCAAGCCTGGAACCGGACGAATTTACATCCATGGTTCACGCCATCCGCAATGTAGAGCAGGCCCTTGGCGACGGCATTAAAAGGCCTAGCTCCAGTGAGGCTAAAAACAGGGCCATTGCATGCAAATCCATTGTCGCATCAAGATCCATCCGTGCAGGAGAATTTTTCACATCCAAAAACGTCACCGTCAAACGTCCCGGCACTGGTCTTTCGCCTATGCGCTGGGATGAGGTGATTGGCCGCCATGCACTGCGGGATTTTTCACCCGACGATCTGATTGAGATATGAAAAGTATCTGTGTCGTTACGGGTACCCGTGCCGAATATGGGCTGCTACGATGGGTGATTGAGGGCATTCATCACTCCCAAACTCTTGAGTTGCAGCTTATAGCCACCGGGATGCACCTTTCTCCGGAGTTCGGTCTGACGTACCGTGATATCGAAGCTGACGGCTTTCGCATCGACAAAAAAGTCGAGATGCTGCTCAGCTCGGATACTTCGGTGGGAGTGGCCAAGTCCATGGGGCTCGGCCTGCTGGGATTCGCCGATGCGATTGCCGACCTGAAACCTGATCTGCTGCTTTTGCTTGGCGACCGTTATGAAATCTTTGGTGCGGCGGCTGCGGGTATGGTCGGCCGAATTCCCATTGCCCACTTGCATGGCGGGGAGACTACTCAGGGGGCCTTCGACGAGGCCATCCGTCATTCCATTACCAAGATGGCGCACTTGCATTTTGTTGCTGCCGAAGAATACAGGCGGCGGGTCATCCAACTCGGTGAGGATCCGGATCGAGTCTTTATGGTCGGTGGCCTGGGCATCGACAGCATCGTCAACCTTGAATTGCTCGACCGCGAAGCACTGGAATCGACGCTCGATTTCAGATTCGGTCCTAAGAACCTGCTAGTCACCTTTCACCCGGTAACCCTGGAGCAAAACACCGCGTCGGAGCAGATGGCGGAGCTTCTGGCAGTTCTGGAGTCGCTGCCGGACACGCATATCGTCTTCACCATGCCCAATGCCGACACCGAAGGCCGCGCTCTGTTCCGGCTGATCGATAACTTCGTCGCTCGCCATCAGCAACGGGCCAAGGCCTTCACCTCGTTGGGACAACTGCGCTATCTCTCCACGGTTGCCCAGGTGGACGCCGTCGTCGGTAATTCCTCCAGCGGACTGACTGAGGTGCCGACCTTCAGAAAAGCCACCGTCAATATCGGCGACCGACAGCGTGGACGCCTTATGGGCTCCAGCGTGATTAACTGTGCGCCGGAAAGCAGCGCGATTCTGGAGGCGCTGCAGCGTGTTTACTCGCCTTCTTTTCAGCATCGCCTGTCAATGGTCGAAAACCCTTACGGCTCAGGGGGTGCGAGTCAAAAAATCGTCGATATAGTGGAGCGCATTTCCCTTGACGGTTTGCTAAAGAAGCGTTTTCACGACCTGTAGCCCCTGATGCTCGGTAAATAGCAGTTTCAAAACTTGGCCGATTCAGGTAAAAACTTATCGACTCTCATGAACTCTCCTTCTAAAAAAACTTGGCAAAAAGCCCTGTTACCTCCTGAAGCGACAATACATCAGGCCATCCAAATTCTGAACGACGCAGCATTGAAGATCGCACTCGTTGTTTCGCCGGACCATATTTTAATCGGAACTATTACAGACGGTGATATCCGCCGTGGCCTGCTTCGCGGTCTGGAACTCGATAGCCCCATCGACAGCGTAATCCATCGCGATGCCTTTGTCGTGCCGCCGGGCCTGGAACGCGGTGCGGTTCTCGATCTCATGCAGGCCAACAAGCTGCTTCAACTGCCGGTGGTGGATGCCGAGCGGCGTCTGGTGGGTCTTCATCTATGGGACGAGGTCGCAGCTCCTGTTATCCGTCCACACCTTATGGTCGTCATGGCCGGAGGTAAGGGGCTCCGGTTGCGGCCCCACACCGAGTCCTGCCCCAAGCCAATGCTTCCGGTCAGCGGCAAGCCGATGCTTGAGCATATTCTGGAACGGGCTGTCGAGGAGGGGTTTAACCGTTTCGTATTCGCACTTAACTACTTGGGGCACATGATAGAGGACCATTTCGCAGACGGGGGGCGCTGGGGGGTACGCATTGACTATCTGAGAGAAAAAGGGCCTTTGGGCACCGCCGGTGCCCTATCCTTGCTTGACCCTCGCCCTAAGCAGCCCTTCTTAGTTAGCAACGGCGATGTGCTGACAGATATCAAGTACGGCGCTTTGATGGACTTTCATCGCCGCCACGGCGCAACCGCCACCATGGCCGTGCGACAGCAGGAGTGGCAGTATCCTTTTGGCATCGTCCGTACAAAAGGCATCGAGATCGTTGGCTTCGAGGAAAAACCCATCACTCGGGCTTTGGTGAACGCGGGCATCTATGCCCTCGACCCGGTGGCCCTCGATGCGCTGGACGGTTCAAAACCTTGCGACATGCCGAACCTCTTTGAGCGCCTCCGTGAGCGGGGTTGCCGCACCCTGGTCTATCCGATGCATGAGCCCTGGCTGGATGTTGGCAAGCCCGAGGACTATCTGTCGGCTCAGAAAGGCATTGTATGACTGAGCCGGGCCAACGGTATCTAATTGTTTGCCTCGGCAGTATCGGACGCCGTCACCTTTCCAACCTGCGCCGGTTGAAGCCGCAGTCGTGTATAGGCGTTTGGCGAATGAAGAATTCAGCCGGAGGCAATCCGCCCGAGGGGGCAGACTACCAGTTTGCGACGTTGGATCAGGCTCTCGAATTTGCTCCGGTCGCCGCTGTTGTGGCTGGGCCAGCCAGTACCCATCTGAGTGTTGCCAGACTCCTTGCCGAGGCCGGCGTGCATCTTTTTGTAGAAAAGCCTTTGGCGGATCATCTTGACGGGGTAGCGGATTTGATCACCCTCTGCCGGGTTCGTGGCGTCACGCTCATGACCGGCTACAACCTGCGCTTTTTGCCGTCCCTGAAGGCCGCGAAGGCCTGCCTGGACGGAGGTGGCATCGGCCGGGTGCTGGCGGTACGCGCCGAGGTGGGGCAATATCTCCCGGACTGGCGGCCGGGCGGCGACTACCGGCGGAGCGTGAGTGCGCAGGCCACCCTCGGCGGCGGAGCCTTGCTGGAATTGAGTCACGAGATGGATTACCTTTGCTGGTTTTTTGGAATGCCGAAGCGGGTGATTGCCCGGGGGGGGCGCTTCAGCGACTTGGAAATCGATGTCGAAGATTTGGTTGAGTTAGTCATGGAATACAATGCACCACCGCTTCTGGTTAGCGTTCATCTGGACATGCTCCAGCGTGCAGCGCATCGCACTTGCCGGTTCATCGGCAGCGATGGGACGCTGGTTTGGGACGGCATCGCAGACCGGCTCGATTGCTATAGGGCCGACCATGGCAGATGGGAGACACTTCACAGGCCAAACACAAACAACCGGAACCAGATGTATCTGGAAGGGCTCGGCCATTTTCTGAATTGCATTGAAGCTGGAACTCCTCCCTTGGTTAATGGGGCGGACGGGCTTCGCACTCTGGCAATCATCACTGCAGCCCGCCATTCAATTGCTGAAGATTGCGGTATCGAGGTGATCGGTCATGGCAACTGAAGGTGGTTTGCGCCACATCGCCTTTATCTTTGCACGTGGCGGCTCCAAGGGACTGCCTGGAAAGAACATCAAACCATTGGCCGGCAAGCCGCTCATCGCCCATGCCATCGATACAGCCCATGCCTGCAGCCGGCTGGAAACGGTTGTTGTCTCCACTGACGACCCGGCCGTCGCCGCGGTTGCACGTGACTATGGCGCCGAGGTGCCTTTCCTGCGCCCCAGGCATCTGGCCCTGGATAGCACCCCAGAGTGGCTGGCCTGGCAGCACGCCGTCAACTGGTTCCGGAGCGAGCGCGGCGACTTCGACAGTTTTGTAAGCTTGCCGCCCACGTCTCCTTTTCGCGCCGTCGGGGATGTCGAGGCCTGCCTCGACACCCTGCATTTCCATTCCGGCACTGATATCGTCATCACCGTGTGCAAAGCCGCACGCAGTCCCTACTTCAATATGGTGAGACACGATCTGGAAGGTTTCGCCCATTTGGTGATCGAGCTCGATCAGGCTCTAGCGCGGAGGCAGGATGTTCCGCCGGTCTTCGACATCACAACCGTGGCATATGTGGCCCGCCCAGCCTTCGTTATGGGAGCCTCGCACATATTTGAAGGGATGGTGCGTACCGTCGAGGTTCCTCCGGAGCGCGCCATCGATATCGATACACCATTCGATTTTCAAATGGCCGAGTGTATTGCAAAAATGACTGCGGAGATCTGCTGAGCCAGGCTATTTCTACAGTCGTAGTTTTGGAAACGCATTCATTCCGGAACGGGCCTATGTACAAATTTAAGGCTACTGTGACCGGATCTGTCACAGTGGCGTTGTAAGGTCTTCTCCCAGAAAGGAGAAGATACCATGAATATCGATCGCCTCAGAGACAGATTTCCCGATGAAGATGCATGTCGCCAATTTTTTGAATCAGTCAGGTGGCCAAATGGCCGACGTTGCCCCCACTGTGGTAGCTGCAAGTCCTACATTCTTAAAACGCTGACTGTATCGGCTGGCACCTATGAATGTGGACAATGCAAACGTCAATTCAGGGTCACCACCAAGACACCGATGCACTGCACAAAGCTTCCCCTGTGGAAGTGGTTACAGACAATCTATTATATCATCAACTCCAGCAAAGGCGTTTCGTCCGTGTTTCTGGCCAAATGGATCGGGGTTACCCAACCTACCGCTTGGCGTGTTGGCCATGCCGTTCGAGAGATGATGGATCCGGCCAGCAACAATCATCTATTGAACGGCGTCGTAGAAATCGACCAAAAGTATTTCGGCGGCAAACCGAAATATCGGCCAGGGGTTGTAAACAAACGAGGCCGAGGCACTTCAAAGCAATGAGTGCTGGTAGCCGCACAACGGCATGG
>JAIPEL010000099.1 GCA_021737185.1 Desulfobacterales bacterium
AGCCCGGCCGAATTCCGGCCGGGCTTTTCATTTGCAGCCAGTATTTTATCCGAGATGCGCCAAAAGGATCCGGAGCATCCGGCGAAGCGGTTCGGCCGCTCCCCACAGGAGCTGGTCTCCCACGGTAAAGGCGGTCATAAAGCCGGGGCCGGTGTTCAATTTGCGGATCCGCCCCACCGGCACGGTCAAGGTGCCGGAGACCGCGGCCGGGGTGAGCCCGGCCAGGGTGGCTTCCTTCTCGTTTTCAACGACCTGCACCCAGTCGTTGTGGCCGTCGATGATCGCCTCGACCTCGTCGATCGGAAGATCTTTTTTCAGCTTGATGGTAAACGCCTGGCTGTGGCAGCGCATCGATCCGATGCGAACGCACTGGCCGTCGATGGGAATCGGATTTTCCTGCCTGCCGATGATTTTGTTGGTTTCCGCAAATCCCTTCCATTCTTCCTTTGTCTGACCGTTTTCCATGGCCCGGTCGATCCAGGGGATGAGACTGGCGGCCAGCGGGGCGCCGAAAAATTCCGTAGGAAGCTGCCCGGAGCGGAGAAATTCGGTCACCTTCCGATCGAGGGCAAGAATCGTCGAGGCCTCGTCGGCCAGCATGGGAGCCGAGGCTTCCCCGATGCCCTTCATCTGGGCCACCAGCTCGCGCATGTTGTTGGCGCCGGCGCCGGATGCCGCCTGGTAGGTCATGGAGGTGAGCCACTCGATCAGGTCCTTTTCAAAGAGCCCGCCCAGGGCCATCAGCATCAGCGAAACCGTGCAGTTGCCGCCGATGTAGTTTCTGACGCCGTCAGCCAGGGCGCGGTCGATGACCTGCCGGTTGACCGGATCCAGGACGATGACGCTCTCTTTTTCCATCCGAAGGGTCGATGCCGCATCGATCCAGAAGCCGTTCCAGCCCGTCGACCGCAGCGCCCCGTGGGCTTCGGTGGTGTAGCCGCCGCCCTGGCACGAGACGATGACGTCCATGCCGGCCAGGCGTTTCATGTCGTTGGCGTCCACAACCGGCGGGACGTCGATGCCGACGTCGGGTCCTGCGGCGCCGAGCTGGGAGGTGGAAAAAAACAGGGGCGAAAAGCCGGAAAAATCGCCCTCGGCGATCATGCGCTCCATGAGCACCGAACCGACCATGCCCCGCCATCCGACAAAACCGACCTTCAACATAGCGATAGGACTCCTTTGATTCCGTTGGGATGTTTCCGCATACAATCAGTAGAATGCTGTTATTTGTCAAATAAAATCGCTCTGCATGATGGTATCAAGGATATTCCGCCGCTTATCTTTGCCGGAAGTTCGAAAAACTTCAAAATAAACCAACAGCGCTACTGTCCTGCAGTTTCCATGCTACAAAGCGTCACTCCCGCGCAGGCGGGAGTCCAGCGAAAATGCCTCTGGATTCCCGCCTGCGCGGGAATGACAAAACAGGGCATCGGCGTCAAACCTGCGAAAGTCCAGCCCTAGCGTGACCAAGTCGGATCGCAACGGCGAGGCGGCCGTCATCCAGGACCAGGGGTCTGTCCGAAGACCGATTTGTTCAGGTGGCCCTGGAAGCAAGATGGCGGTCGAGAACCTCCTTGAGGCGATCCAGGTGGCTCCAGTAGAAGTGATCCGCACCTTCGATGATTTCCAAGGCGGCATCCGGATTCCATGCGGAAAGCATCGGGCGGATCTCTTCGGCCGGGGCGATTTCATCCCGGCTTCCGGTAACCACCAGAGAAAGAGCAGGCTGCGGGCGCACTTTGGAAAAGTCCATGAAGGCCACGGGCGGCGATACCATGATGGTACGGCAAATCCGGGCGGGATCCGTCGCCGTGAGGGCGTTTACCCAGGCGCCGAAGCTGTAGCCGGCCAGTTCGATTTTTTCGATCCCCTGTCCGGCCAGAAAACCGACGGCGGAAAGCACATCCTGCTGCTCGCCCGCGCCGTCGTCGTGGCTTCCCTCGCTTTTGCCCGCGCCTCGGAAGTTGAACCGGAGCGTCGTAAAGCCCCTGCTGCGGTAGGCCTGCTGGAGACACTCCACCACCGGGTTGTACATGTCTCCGCCATAGAGGGGGTGTGGGTGGGTCAGCACCGCCCCCCTGGCACCGGATGCGGTCTCGATCAGCCCGTCCAGGTGCAGTCCCTTGGAAACCAATTGGATCCGCTCTTCCATCAGCGGCCCCCTTTCAGCGCAGAAACGATATCGCTGCCGAATTCCTCGCGCTGCCATTTTCTCATTTCGGGAATCTGCGCCAATGCTTCCGGGTCCTGGGGATTGAGCACGGCCACGGCGGTCATCAGCGACTTGGTCAGAAGAACCGACGGGTCCAGATCCAGTTGCCTGGCGCGCCGGTCCCGCCAGACGCGAAGGGTGCGGATCCGCTTGGGGACCGAAGGATGCATCGAGGGCGGCCTTTTCCGGGGATAGACCGGGAGATCTCCTTCGGGGATCTTCACGGCCTCCTCAATGGCCGCGACGAGTTCAGCCCCATACATTTGGATCTGCCGTTCGCTCAATATATTGCTGCTCCTGAGCTTTTTCAGCGTCAGCGGACGGGCCTTTGCCAATTCCAGCATCGAGTGGTTGCTCAATGTTTTGAAAAACGGCCGGTCCTTGGCCTTGGCCACCTGCTTTCGATATTGAAGAAGGGCTTCGAGGACGGCAAGCCCCCTGGGCCGAAGCCGGCCCGCGCCCTTGAACCGCATAAACAGAGGCTCGTCGTTTTCTTCGGCAGGCCGGACGCCGCTCAGGATTCGGCACTCCTCCTCGACCCAGGATAGCCGGCCGAGGGCTTTCAGCTTGGCCTTGAGAAGATCGGCCAGCGGCAGCAGATGGGCCACGTCTCCTGCGGCATAGGCGATCATTTCTACGGGAAGCGGGCGGCGGGACCAGTCTTTTTTCTGAAATTTCTTGTCCAGCTTCAGGTGGAAAAACCGGTTCAGCAGAGATTCGAGCCCTGTCTCCTGAATCCCTAAAAACCGGGCCGCGATCTGGGTATCGAACAACCCTGCCATTTCCACCGAATAATCCCGGTACAGGCTTCGAACGTCGTAATCGGCCCCGTGAAAGATCTTTTTTGGAGCCGGGGTCGAAAAGAGCCGCCGGAAAATCTTCGGGTTCCGGATCGGAAGGGGATCGATGATAAAGACCTCGTCTCCTGCGGCGATCTGAATCAGACAGACCTTTTCCTGGTAGTGGTACATGGAATCTGCCTCGATGTCGCAGGCGATCCGATCGGCTTCTTTCAGCCGATCGACCGCTTCGTTCAGCTCGGCTTCGGACGCGATGAAACAGAATCCGGGTCCCTGGGACGCTTTGACTTTTTCCTTGACCGCTTTCGGCATATCTCCTACCTTGACTTTTTGTTTCAGACTGCGCCTGAAACAAAAAGTGATAAAAAAACTTTTAATATTATGGGCAATTAAATGTTACCCCATTTTTGGCATTCCCCGACACTCGGCAGCATTTTTTGCTCTTAAAATGAGCGGCGCAGCCGCTCTCCTATAAAAACGCGGAGCGTTTTTATTATGATCCAGATAACATTTCCAGACGGAAGTATAAAGGCGTTTGAGCCGCCTGTCACCGGCGAGGATGTGGCCCGGAGCATCAGCGAAGGGCTCGCCCGCAACGCGGTGGCGATGGAGGTGGACGGACGTCTCGTCGATCTTTACTGGACCATCGACGAGGACGCCAGGGTCCGACTGATCACCGTCAAGGACCCGGAGGCCCTGAAGATCCTGCGCCACAGTGCCGCCCACGTGATGGCCCAGGCCATTTTGCGGCTCTACCCCGATGCCAAGTTGACCATCGGGCCCGTGGTGGAGGGCGGTTTTTACTACGACATCGACATGGAGCCCCTTTCCGAAGACGATTTTCCGAAAATCGAGGCCGAAATCGCAAAGATCGTCAAAGAGAAAATACCGATTCGCCGCCAGGAAGTGTCCAAACAGAAGGCCAAAGAGTTTTACCGGGACGAGCCCTACAAGTTGGAGATGATCGAGGATCTTCCAGACGGCACCATCTCCTTTTACAACCAGGGGGAGTTTACCGATCTTTGCCGAGGACCGCATCTCCCGCACACCGGGTTTGTCAAGGCGATCAAGCTGATGAAGGTCTCCGGCGCATACTGGCGGGCGGACCAGAGCAAGGCACAGCTCCAGCGGGTCTACGGCACGGCCTTTTTCAACAAAAAAGAACTCGACGAATATCTGCACTTTTTAGAGGAAGCCAAACGGCGCAACCATCGAAAGATCGGCGAGGCCCAGGACCTGTTCAGCTTCCATGATGAAGCCCCGGGGATGGCCTTCATTCATCCCAAGGGAATGGTCGTCTGGAACATGCTTCTCGACTACTGGCGGGTCGAGCACCAGGCTGCCGGATACGTGGAGACCAAGACGCCCATCATCCTCAAGCGGGTCCTCTGGGAGCGAAGCGGGCATTGGGAAAACTACCGGGAAAACATGTACACCACGGCCGTGGACGACGAGGAATACGCCATCAAGCCGATGAACTGCCCCGGAGGAATGCTCCTGTACAGAAGCCGCCACCATTCCTACCGTGAACTGCCGATCCGGGCCGCCGAGATCGGGCTGGTCCACCGCCACGAGCTGTCGGGCGTGCTTTCGGGCCTGTTCCGGGTCCGGGCGTTTCATCAGGACGACGCCCACCTGTTCATGATGCCGGATCAGATCCAGAAAGAAATCCTCGACCTGCTTCGGCTCGAAGAGCGGATCTACCACACCTTCGGACTCGGGTTTCATCTGGAGCTGTCCACCCGCCCGGAAAAGTCGATCGGGACGGACGAACAGTGGGAGCAGGCCACCGAAGGCCTTCGTTCCGCGCTGGAAGCCTACGGCCAGCCCTACCAGGTCAACGAGGGCGACGGCGCCTTTTACGGGCCGAAGATCGATTTTCACATCCGCGATGCCCTGGGCCGGACCTGGCAGTGCGGCACGATCCAGCTCGACATGTCCCTGCCGGAGCGGTTCGATCTGACCTATGTCGACCGGGACAACGAACGGCGCCGGCCGATCATGATCCACCGGACCGTGTACGGGTCCATCGAACGGTTCATGGGAATCCTGGTGGAGCATTTCGCCGGCAAGTTTCCCCTGTGGATGGCGCCGGTGCAGGCGGTTCTTCTGCCCATCAACGACGAGCTGGTCGGCTATGCCCGGGAAATCAACGGCGTTCTTTCCCAGGCCGGCCTGCGGACCGAGGTGGACGACCGCAGCGAGAGCCTGAACAAGAAGATCCGGGAGGCCCAGCTCCAGAACATCCCGCTGATGCTGACCATCGGCGCCAAGGAAAAAGAGGCCGGCACCCTGGCGGTGCGGACCCTGGACGGAAAGGTCAAATACGGGGTGAGCCGCGAAGCCTTCATCGAGGCGGTGACGGATCACGTCCGGCAAAGAAAACTGGAGTTGGACCTGTTCGAATAGAAAAACGGTGTTTGGTGTTTCGTGTTTGGTGTCTGTATTAAATTTACCTCGGGTTAATCTTGAACCTTGAATTTGGAATCTTGAATCCAGCCGGCCAGCGGCGGGGCTGACTCCTGGCTTCTCAACAATGCATTTACCCATGCCCAAGAGATCGAAACAATCCAATGCCGGCGTGACCACAAGCCGGATCCGCTTTTGCGACCTGCGCTGCGAACACGCCGATTTTGCCCAAACCGACGCCCTGGACGGTTCCTGCCGCACCTGGCAGTCGATCTGGTGCAAGAAACTCGAGCGGCACGTCACTAAAAACGCCCCCTGCGAGGCGCGCTTCGGCCGCCGCCGCCCCACCACCGGCCTGTGAACCATCCACGAATCCGATAAACCACTTGTTGTTGCAAATCGGGGTAGGAGGAGGATTTCCGGTCGCCCGTCGCTTGACAAATATCAGAATTGGCTGATATTAATTTTGTAGGTTTTAGCGAATCTACAAGGGGTGCCATATGTTGTGGACCTTATCCAAGGAGACAACCAACGGCCTCAATCGTCGTATTCCCTTCCAAAAGCGAATTCCTGTCCTTCCAAAAGCGAAATCCTATTTTCGGCATCAAGCTAGGCGATTCCTCTGAGGTAAGGCTGCGGCGTCAACAGGGATTGAGCTGCCCAAAACCGTTGTTTCGTGCCTATCAGCAAAAATCTTCAACGAATCGAACAATGGAAAAAAGAAGAATCAGCTCCACGATATGGCCCTTGATGAAAGTGGCAAGCGTCGCCTGCCGCGCGGCCAACCCAAACAAGAGGGGGGATCAAAATGAAAAAATGGAATTGGGCAAAAAAGCAAGAAGTCGCTGCTGCAAAAGACGGGAAAGGAATTGACCGCTATTGGATTTGGACCCATCCAGTGCCCAGTTTCGTACAATTCCACTGCTTGGATATAAGGAGAGATAAATTTCCTACCTGGCACGCATTCGAAAATGAGCAAGATGCGAAACAGTGGGCCGAAGAAATGGACTCGTACACGAGAACGCAAGATGAGGTCGGTTCCGGCCAGCCCCCGAAAGCGATTGTTGAATGCTGCGGGTATGAAAAACATTATTAAAGAAAAAGCCTGCCCGATCCAATGCATTATGCCATTATCACCAATCCCGTTTCAGGAGGCCTGAACCCAGAACAGAAGCGTTCTGCGCTGGCAGAAGCGGCGCAGATCCTCGATGCGGAGATACACGGGCTTGACACCCGATCCGCCGAGGAGTTTCGTCAATGCGCCGAGCAGCTTGCCGGCCGATGCGATGTCCTGGTGGCCGCAGGGGGGACGGAACGTTTTCCGACCTGATCAACGCTGTCGATACAAGCCGTGCGACAGTCGGTTTTCTTCCCTTGGGGACCGGAAATGCCCTACGCCATGCCCTGAAATACAGAGGTGATCTGTCCCGGGTGGCCCACCGCTTGAAGCACGGGAAGATTCACCACTACGATCTCATCGACTGCAATGGGGAAAACCGCGCGTTCACGGCCTCTGTGGGAATCGAGGGGACGACGATCCAACGATGGCAGAAACGCCGCACTCGGGGCGGGGAAGGATTCAAGACCTATTTCACCGCCTTTATAGACGCCTATTTTCGCCGCTACAAACGGGCGAGCGCCGTCATCCAGCTGGATGAGGAAAACTTCGAAGTCAAGAATCTTTTGAGCCTGATGGTCGTCAAGCAACCCTATTACGGCTTCGGCATGAAAGTGGTGCCCAAGGCCCGATTCGACGACCGGAAGCTGCACACTCTCTGCGTCAATTCCGGCCCGTTCCTGACCTTCCTCGGCGGCCTGGCCGCTTTTACCGTGGGCAATCCCATCGGCCGCTACCGCACCGGAAAGGCGCTGACGGTGCACCTGGACCGACCATCGATGCTGCAATCTGACGGCAACCTCGGCTGGGAGGCCGACTCTTTTTCCTTCAGGGTTCTGCCCGGCGCGCTGAAGCTGAAATGCTAAAGCGCTCATGTGAAACGTCGCCAAACCAAGTCCGTCATTCCGGGCGAGCGAAGCGGAGCGGAGCGAAGATAAGCCTGCCCCGGACTTCGATCCGGGGGAATCCAGGAAATTCAAAAAACAACTGGATTCCGGGTCAAGCCCGGAATGACGGACTTGGGAAGTTTCACGGTTGATCAAACTGATTGGCCTGCAATCAGCGGCGGAGCTTATATGAAACCTCGGCCGAAGTCGAGATTCCTGTCGATCAATCTGGCCGCCTCGCTACCAGAGGCGGCGCTTGTCAGCATAACGTTACGATGCCGAGGTTGTGATTGACAGGTCGATTTCCTCGAATGGATGAGAAGAAGGGCGGTTCACCTATTTTTCCTCGACAGGAAGCACATTGTGCGGATCATCGAGCTGATGCGAATCTATGCCAACGTCCCCATGGACTTGGCCGACGCTTCGTTGGTGGTCGCCGCCGAAGAGACGGCCCTCACGGAAATCCTTACCGTCGACTCGGATTACACTGTCTATCGCACCGCCGGCAGCGGCTTCCTCTCCAATCTATTGGCGCCTTACCTTTAACGGCTCTTTGGGTCCTGCGGCCGGTCACAGGCCCAACGATTCATGCCGACGGCTGAGATCGAAAGACCACCATCGTCTCGGGTTGCACCGTTTATCCAGCCACCGGCATCGGGTTTCTCGCCAGGTGGTCGGTGGCGGCCTCCCAGGCCAGGGCGAATTCCAGCACCCGGCAGTCGTCCCCCATGGGTCCCATGAACTGCATGCCCATGGGCCGGCCCAGGTCGTCGAAGCCCGCCGGCAGGTTGACCACGGGCAGCCCAGCCAGGGTGCCGCCGATGACGACTTCCATCCAGCGGTGATAGGTGTCCATGGCCCGGCCGTCGATGGCGGCCGGCCAGTGGGTCTCGGCCGGGAAGGGAAAGACCTGCGCGCTGGGCAGCGCGAGCAGGTCGTAGCGGTCAAAAAGCGCGTGCAGGGCCCGGTACCAGTCGGTCCTGGCCTTTGCCGCCTCCGTGAGCCTGGATGCCGGCATGTCGAAACTGCCCTCGATTTCCCAGACGAACTCGGGTTTCAGGAGCTTCCTTTTTTCCGGATCGTCGTATAATGGTTTTTTGCTGCCGACGATCCAGTGGCGAAGCGTCAGCCAGGTTTCCCACAGACGCGCCATGTCGTAGGCGGGCCGGCAGGGCTCGACGACGACGCCTTGTCCGGAGATTTCGTCGAGAGCTGCCTCGCAAAGCGCCAGCAATCCAGGATCCGTTGCCAGGTACCCTTCGTAGTCGCCCATCCACCCGATGCGAAACCCCTTCAGTTCGGCCGGCTGAAACCGGTCAAAGGGAGGAACTTCGTCCCTCAGACTCAGAGGGGCGCGGGAATCGTAGCCGGCCATGGTCACCAGAAGGCGAACGGTGTCTTCGACCGTCCGTCCCAAGGGGCCGTCGACAGCCAGTTGATGGTAGTAGATATCGATGGCCGGCATTGCGTAAACGCCGGGAACCCGGCCCTGGCTCGGGCGAAATCCGATGACATTGTTGTAGCCGGCCGGGTTTCGCAGCGACCCCATCATGTCGCTGCCGTCGGCAACGGGAAGCATTTGCAGGGCCAGGCCTGCGGCCGCGCCGCCGCTGCTGCCGCCGGCGGTCAGGTTCGGGTCGTAGGCGTTCCGGGTCGTGCCGTAGACCTCGTTGTAGGTCTGGGACCCCAAGCCGAATTCGGGGGTATTGGTTTTGCCGATGAAGATCGCGCCCTGGTTCCGGATCCGGGCGATGTGCAGATCGTCTGCGCCGGCGACGGTTTCCGCAAACACCCGGGATCCGAAGCTCGTCTTTAGTCCCTTGACGCTGGCCAGGTCCTTGACGGCATGGGGCATGCCGTGCATCCACCCCCGGTATTCCCCTTTTTCCAGGGCCCGGTCGGCGTCTGCGGCATGGTCCATCAGGACATCGTCGTCGACTATGCCGACGATGGCGTTGTATACCGGATTGTATCGATGGATCCGTTCCAGATAGGCGCGCATCACTTCGATGCATCGGACCTGGCGGTTTCGGATCGTCGCGGACAACTGTGATGCGTTCATACCGGTAATTTCTCTCTGTAAAGCGCTCATTTCTCCCCCCTCTGTGCTCCTGTCATTTTCAGATGATGCGGCCTCCACTGCAGGCCGGAGGCGGCGGTTCAACCCCGGAAATTTTTTTTGATGGCCTGCATCACGCTGCCATTTCACACCGAAGGCCTCTTCAAGTCAAGGCGGCTTGCAAGACTGATGTCTCTGGCTACTTACCACTTACTAATGGGTACTTTACGCACCAGACATCGGCACCAACTCGTGTCGGGTGTGTAGGTTACTCGTTAGTAACTTTCGGCTTTCGTCTCCAGAAGAGCGAAATTATCCATTTCGCGGCATCATGAATCCCGAAAGTTGAGTTACCATCTGTTCAACGTTTCAACCAAGGTGCGGCGTCCTTTGCGGCGCCTTGCGCATTGACAAAACGGCGTCGTTTCTATAGAAACGGATCTGGCAAATCTTCTGCTTTTGTTGAGGATCCCATCTCTTATAACCAGCGGCAAAGCCGCTATTGATAAAATCGCGAACCGATTTTATCGCGATTTTATTCGAGGTGCCCATGGCTGACGAGAACAGACTGGTCATCAACGGAAACGAGTTGCGCTTCGAACCCGGAGAAACGATTCTCGAGGTCGCCCGGCGAAACGACATCGACATTCCCACCCTGTGCTATCTGAAGGGAGCCACGCCTACCGGCGCCTGCCGGGTCTGCGTCGTGGAAGTGGAAGGCGCCAGGACATTGGTGGCCTCCTGCGCCACCCCGGCGGCAAAAGGGATGGTGGTCCACACCGAATCGCCCAAGGTGGTGGAAGCCCGGAAAATGATCATCCAGCTCCTTCTCTCCTCCGGGAACCACAATTGCGCCGTGCGAGGCTCGGACGGGGTCGACTGGACCGCCTTTCAGCTCAAGGTCCAGGCGGAAGACAGCAGCGAAGAACTCTGCCCGGTATGGGGAGACTGCCGTCTCCAGGATCTGGCCTACCGCTACCAGGTGTCCGGGGACGCCTTCGAGGGAACCCCGACCCCCTATCCCATGGAAACGGTCAACCCCTTCATCGTTCGGGACTTTTCCCGGTGCATTCTCTGCGGCCGATGCGTCCAGGCCTGCAACGAAGTCCAGGTCAACAACGCCATCAATTTCGGCTACCGGGGATCGCCCACCAAGATCGTGGCCGCCGAGGACAAACCGCTGAGGGATTCGGACTGCGTCTTTTGCGGGGAATGCGTCCAGGCCTGCCCCGTGGGCGCACTGGTGGAAAAAAACGTTCGTTATCAGGTGAGGCCTTGGGAAACTGAAAAGGTCCGGACCACCTGCACTTACTGCGGCGTCGGATGCCAGCTTGAATTGCATGTCAAGGACGGCAAGGTGGTCAATGTCACCGGAGCCGAGGGGGCGCCCCCGAACTATGGCAGCCTCTGTGTCAAGGGGCGCTTCGGCTACGATTTCATCCACTCGGAGGAAAGGCTCACAAAGCCGCTGATCAAGGAGGACGGCCGCTTCCGGGAGGCCACCTGGGAAGAGGCGCTCGACCGCGTCGCTGGCCGATTGTCGGAAATCAAAGACCAGTCCGGTCCTGACAGCATCGGGGTGTTCACCTCGGCACGAATCACCAACGAGGAGAATTACATCGCCAACAAGTTCACCCGGGCGGTGTTAAAGACCAACAATATCGATCACTGCGCCCGGCTCTGACATTCCTCCACCGTGGCCGGTCTGGCCGCAGCATTCGGAAGCGGAGCCATGACGAACACCATCGGCTGCATCGAAAAGGCCGATGTCATTCTGGTCACCGGGTCGAACACCACCGAAAACCATCCGGTCCTGTCCTCCTTTGTCAAGCGCGCCGTCAAGTCAAGGGGGGCCAGGCTGATTGCGGTCGATCCCCGGCGGGTGAAAATCGCCCGGCACGCCCACATGCATCTGAGGCAAAACCTGGGCACCGATGTGGCCTGGATCAACGGCATGATGAACGTCATCATTGCAGAAGACCTGTATGACAAAGCCTTCGTCGAAAGCCGGACGGAAAAGTTCGAGGAGCTCAAAAAGCTCGTTATCAAATACACCCCGGATTACGTGGAAGCGATTGCCGGCATTCCGGCACAGCAGCTGATCGACGCCGCGCGGATGTACGCCGGCGCCGGCGTGGCCAGCATCGTGTATTGCATGGGCATCACCCAGCACAGCCACGGCACCGACAATGTCAAGTCCCTGGCCAACCTGTCTATGCTGTGCGGCAACCTGGGCATGGAAGGCGGCGGGGTCAATCCGCTACGGGGCCAGAACAACGTTCAGGGCGCCTGCGACATGGGCGGGCTTCCCAACGTGTATCCGGCATATCAGCCGGTATCCGACCTGGCGATCGCCAAAAAATTCGAAGAGGCCTGGGGAGTTTCGGGACTGCCCACCAAGGTCGGCCTGCAGGTGACGGAAATGGTCCCCAAGGCCCACGAAGGAGAAATCAAGGCCCTGTATATCATTGGGGAAAATCCCCTGGTGTCCGATCCGGACCTGAACCATGCCGAAGAGAGCATCGCCAAGCTCGAATTTCTCGTGGTTCAGGACATTTTCATGACCGAGACGGCGAAGATGGCCCATGTGGTGCTCCCGTCGAAGTGTTTTGCCGAGAAAGACGGGACCTTTTCCAACACGGAACGGCGGGTTCAGCGGGTAAGAACCGCGGTGCCGCCGCCGGCAGAGGCCTGGGATGACTGGAAGATCATCTGTGAGATCGGCTCCCGGATGGGGCTGCCCATGGCCTATGAGAACAGCGAGGCGATATTCGAGGAGCTGCGGAAGGTCACTCCGTCCTACGCCGGCATCACCTATGCCCGGATCGATCAGGAAGGCCTTCACTGGCCCTGCCCGAACGAGGAGCACCCCGGCACGCCGGTTCTGCACAAGGAGCAGTTTACCCGGGGAAAGGGGCTGTTTCACGCCATCGAATACACGCCGCCGGCCGAACTGACCGACGACCGCTACCCGATGTACCTGACCACCGGCCGGCTTCTGTACCAGTACCATACCGGCACCATGACCATGAAAAGCGAGGGGCTCAACGACCGTGCTCCGGAATGCTTCGTGGAGATTGCCCCGGTCGATGCCGCCCGGTTGGGCCTCGACGACGGCGCCCGGGTCAAGGTGGCCTCCAGAAGGGGCGGGATCAAGGCAGTCGTGCAGATCTCCAGCAAAGCCAGGCCCGGCACGGTATTCATTCCGTTTCACTATGCCCAGGCCGCAGCCAACCGCCTGACCCACGCAGCCCTGGACCCGATATCCGGAATACCCGAGTTCAAGGTCTGTGCGGTGAAGCTGGAAAAAGCCGCATAAATAACCAAATCACTGGCGTGATTTGGTTATAAGAGTTTCGCGTTCCGCGAAACAGGAGAAACAGATAAACTAGAGAAGCTATCCCCCGGCGCTGGTCGGGGAGACCGCTGACTTTCGCTCATTAGCAATCGTACTCAAAAAGCCCGGCGGGATTCTCCGGCCGGGCTTTGTATTTTGGGGTCATGAAAATGCGCTGGGGTGGACAGGCGACAGCCCCGCCGTTGGCCGGCGTGGTTCGACAGGCTCACCACCCTGAGCAACGTCGAAGGGGGATCCACAAAAACCTGGATTCCGGGTCAAGCCCGGAATGACGGACCGGCAACAACGAAGTTTCACATAAGCCCCGCCGCTGACCGCCGGGCCGGTCAGTTTGATCAAATGTGAAACCGTGCCATTTTGGCATAGTTTCATACGAGCGCCGCCTCTGGCCGGCCTCGCCGACCAGTTTGATCAAGGGTGAAACTATGCCATTTTGGCCTAGTTTCACATAAGGGGTATATGAATGGGAAGGCAAAGTTACCACGCGTCCCGGCGATACGTGCGGATTTCCCGCCCGAACGCCTTATTTCTATCTTTTTTGAACTGCTTTGCGGAACGCAAAACTCTACTACTAATCAAATCGCGGAGCGATTTGATTAGGCGGCCAGGTCGAAATCCCAGATCAGGGGGACGTGGTCGGAGTATTTGACCGGCGGCATATGAAAATCGGTGGTCTTCATCTCCGGGCTGTGGAAGATGAAATCGAGCTCCATGACCGGCAGACGGCTCGGGAAGGAAAACAACCGGCTGCTGTTTGCCGTGACCAGACCGGTGGCGGCAAGGAACAGCCTCAGCTCGCGGGCGCCCCACATGGCATTGAAATCGCCGGCCACCACCACCGGCTTTTTGCACTCCTTGACCAGGGTGTACAGTTCGTGGAGCTGATATTGCCGGTGCCGGTATTTCAGCGAGAGGTGGACCAGAAAGACATGAAAATCGGGCAGTTCGACCTCGATCACCAGGCGCTTGACCCCGTTTTGCAGAAAGTGAAGTTTCTGGCCGACGATGAGTCGATTCGTCAGCAGGGCATTTCCCTGTTTGTTGAGCAGCGGAAGCCGTCCGGCCATCGAGGCCTCGGCATACTTGGAGCTGTAAACGACCTGGTGGTTCAGTTTCGCAGCAAGCACATCTGCCTGGCTCTTTTTCTCCACCCGGTAGGAGCCGGAGTCCACCTCCACCAGCCCGACGATGTCCGGTTCCGAGGAGCGGATAAAGTCCAGAATGCGGGTGAAATTGCCGTTGGTCGGCTTCAGATATCCGCTGTACGGTACCGGGAAGTGGAACTGTCTGCCGATGCCGGCACCATATCGAATGTTGTAAAGAAGAAATCTCATAAGTTAGGGATCGAAAACGAGATCGACGGTCGCTGCATTGTCAGGTTCGCGTCAGGATGATTGAATAGGTGATCTTACGCATTCCCTTCGCGAATTTCAAGGGCCTTGATCATAAATCGGCAATTTGTCGTCAATTCCTTGTCATTCCTACGGCCGGGGCGAGACGGTGAGGGTCTACGGCTGGGACAGCGGCCTGCTGACGCTTGACGGGCTGATCCACCTGATTCTTCCGAGCTTTTCCCTTGCCTCCATCATGCTGCCGCTGTTTATCCGGCTGATCCGCAGCGAGATGATGGAGATCCTGGAGACCGAGTACATCAAGTTTGCCTGGGCCAAGGGGCTTGCCCCCCGGAGGGTCTGGCTTCTGCATGCCTTCGAGTACATCTTCAGCGGAAGCTGCTGGATCACCTTTTTCCCCGGCATTTTGCTTGTGGTCTTCGTTCTGGTGATCAACCTGCTGGGAGACTGGCTCCGGGACGTCCTGAATCCGAAGCTTTATAATGGATAGGGCGCGGAGCGTCCGGCTGGGATGCTGGAAAGCTGTGATGCTCAACCCTTGAACCTCTGAACCCTGAACCCTGAACCCTTGAACCCCTGAACCTCTGAACCCTGAACCCTGAACCTTCGAGCCCCTGAACCCTATGCCATCCCTGCTGCAAGTCGAGAACCTGGAAGTCAAATTCGCCCTGCGGATGGGGGAGTTGACCGCCATCGATGGCGTGAGCTTCCGCCTGGAAAGAGGGGAGCGGCTCGGGCTGGTGGGCGAAAGCGGGGCAGGAAAATCGGTCACCGGCTTTGCGGTCATCAACCTGATCAGCCGGCCCGGGTACATTTCCGGCGGGCAGATCCTGTTCGAGGGGATCGATCTGGCCGGCCTGTCCGCCGAGCAGATGCGGGACATCCGCGGCAATCGGATCAGCATGATCTTCCAGGATCCCTATGCTTCGCTCAATCCCCGCAAGACTGTGCGCCAGACCCTGGAAGAGCCGGTCGTGTTCCACAACCGGCGTATCGGTGGCGGCGAAGTCAAGGACCGGGTGAGTCAGGTGATGGAGCAGGTCGGCGTCGATCCGGGGTGGGCCGGGCGATACCCTCACGAGTTTTCCGGGGGACAGCGCCAGCGGATCAGCATCGCGCGCGCCCTGACGGTGGCGCCTGAATTCATCGTGGCCGACGAGCCGGTGTCGGCGCTAGATGTGTCCATCCAGGCACAGATCCTGAACCTGCTGATGAAGGCCCAGGAGGATCTGGGGTTGACCTACATGTTCATCACCCACGATCTTTCGGTGGTCCGGCACATCAGCACCCGGGTGGCGGTCATGTACCTGGGGACCCTGTGCGAAGTGGCTTCGGCCGACACCCTCTTTGCCTCGCCGCGCCATCCCTATACCCAGGCCCTGCTCAGCGCTATTCCGAAACTGGGCGCCGAAAAAAAGCGGCATGTCAAACTCAAGGGGGAAGTCCCCACCCCCATCCGCCTGCCGTCGGGATGCGTGTTCCACGGCCGGTGCATCCATGTCAATCATCGCTGCCGGGAGGAAGTCCCCAGGCTCCGGCACCTTTCTTCCGGCTCCTGGACCGCCTGCCATAGGGTGGAAGAGGGGAGAATTTGAAGGTGCTTTGCGCCGCTGGAAGGCGAGGAGGCTGGGATGCCAGGAAGCTGGGACTGAAGCTTATAACTCAACTTTCGGGATTCATGATGCCGCGAAATGGATAATTTGCTGCCGGTATACGAACTCGCCCCAAAGGATACCTAACATCAGCGCAGGCCAAAATATCATCAAAATCAACGAGGTGTTTGAAGGGCAGCGCCAATCAAGGATCTCACAGCGGGCGCTGATGTAAGGTATCCTAAGGCGCTCAGACAGCGTATACCGCCATCAAATCACCCATTTCGCTCTTCTGGGGACGAAAGCCGAAAGTTGAGTTATAAAATCGTGCAGCGATTGCCTCCAGCCCCATGGCGTTTCTGTCGTAAATCGCAATAACGTTCACTCACATATACGAATCCCGGGCCGTTTCTGCAAAGGCGGTCGCTCAAAACTAAAAAAACTTCCCGAGCCTACGATTCAACCTTGTGTTCGTAGACGTGGGCATCGCGCTGAGGATAGGGAATCGAGATGCCTTCTTCATCGAAGCGCTTTTTCACTTTTCGGTGGTGTCGAAGAGAAACCCCCAGTAGTCGGCAGCCGTCGTCCAGGGCCGGACATAAAAATTGACGCTGCTGTCGGCCAGCTTGGCTAGGGCGAGGAGAGGTTCGGGATCTTTGAGCTGGGTCGTAAAAATCTGGATCTGTTCGACCGTGCCGGCGGTGCCGCCGCCCTCGAAATAATCCCCGAACTTGAAGGGGCGGAAAATGATCATCAACAACCCGTAAATTTTTTCCCCCTACCGCCGCCAAATCCATGACGCTTCTCCTTTACTGGGTAAAAATCATTGCTCGATGCATCCGCTTATAGCTTCTATCTTCCTCTCCTTTTTCAAACCCGAATCCGCACTTTCCTCTGGAATCTTTCACTCACGGCTGTACGTTCTTCCGCAACAGGGAAAGTCCTTCCTCCCGGGCCTTTAACACCGTTTTCATGTCCACCCCCTGAAGTTCCTTGCCCCCCAGGAGGTGATCTTTGAGGGCCTTGCGGTACAGCAGGTATTCGTCCTTTGCCGAGATGGTCGCCGCCACGGCTTCGGTGTGGAGGAAAACATCGATCGGGCCGTTTTTGCCGTTTCGGTTGTCCTCGGACAGATCGACCCGATGGCCTCGAAAGACCAGGAAACAATGCACCATCGGAACGTAAGGCAGCCGGTATCGATCCAGGATGTTTTGGGTTCCGGTGACCAGGGCTTCGGTCATGGGATAGATGCCGATGTGTTTTTCGACGGCAAGCCCCAGTTCGGCCCCCAGGGTGGCAATGACCGCATGCTTGGTGGTGCAGCTTCCCATTTTTTCCTTGAACAGGATCATCAAATCGTCCCGATCCGAGTTGTATCCGTAGAGCAGGTCGCGCACCCAGGCACAGGCCTCGTGAAAGGATCCGATTCCCAGATCCAGAAAGGTCCGGGAAACCGGGCCGGCATCCACGATCGGTTTGTCCGGAAACACGGT
>JAIPEL010000100.1 GCA_021737185.1 Desulfobacterales bacterium
ACCGGTTCTCTATAAAACTCCAGTTGCATCCAGCCGGCGGCCAATGGGTGTCGGCTCGGATGCCGGGCAACTGTCTGAGCCAGTTAGGCCGCGTTGAGACGGCCGCGACGCGACCGTTGCAATGCGTCAAATCACCTCGGTTTGCCGGAAATTCAACCCGAAGAACCCACCAACGGCCGTCTCTACGCGGCCTTGATGGCGAGTTTTGGCCGGCAGGAGAGTCGACGCCCATTGGCCGCCGGAGTCGACCCTGGATCTTTCTGGATAACCGCATTTGATATTTTAAAACTAGAAGCCCGGGTGTTCCAAGGGCGGTCTTGATGTTTGCCCGTGGATGCTTCGTGGTGAACCAGAGGAGCTGTCATTTCAATGAAGCGGAACATCTATCTGAAAAAAAAGACGCTGGAAGAGGCGCGCAATATTCTCTTCGAACGGTTTCCCGGACCGGGGGTTCTCGGTTTTGAGACGGTGGCCGCCGTCGATGCGGTGGGACGGGTCCTGGCCGAACCGGTATACGCCCGGATCTCCTCGCCGAATTTTCATGCGGCGGCCATGGACGGTATTGCGGTCAAGGCGGCTGACACCTTCGGCGCTTCAGAATCCTCGCCCCGAAAGCTTCATGCCGGCACCGAGGCGCACTATGTCAACACCGGCCATGTGCTGCCCGAAGGCGCCGACGCCGTGATCATGATCGAGGACGTGCAAGTGCTCGATGACGGGCGGCTGCAAATCGAAGCGCCCGCCTTTCCCTGGCAGAACGTCCGGCGGATGGGAGAAGACATCGTGGCCACTGAACTTCTTTTTCCCCGGAATCATGTGGTATCTCCCTACTGCGTGGGGGCGCTGATCTCCGGCGGAGTCTACGAGGTTTTGGTGCGAAAGCGGCCCAAGGTCATGATCATTCCCACCGGCTCGGAGCTTATGGACTGGCGGACCACACCGCCGGAGGACCTGAAGCCCGGCCAGGTGGTGGAGAGCAATTCCTACGTGCTCGAACATTTGACCGAAGCCGCCGGCGGCGTCTGCGACCGCAGGCAGAGGGTCACAGACGACCCGGAAAAAATTCGGGAGGCCATCGGCGAGGGCGCTCAAGGAGACGCCCAGATCGTGCTGACTGTGGGCGGCTCCTCTGCAGGCACCCAGGACTATTCCCGGGGCGTGGTGGAGGCCCTGGGAGAGGTGCTGGTCCACGGCGTGACGATCATGCCCGGAAAGCCGCTGCTCATCGGCGCGGTCGCAGGAAAGCCGGTGTTCGGAATTCCTGGGTATCCGGTATCGGCCATCGTGGCCTTTGAACAGTTCGTGCAGCCCCTGATCTGCCGGATGCTGCAAAAACCCGAGATGGAGCGCAGCAAGGCGACCGTGGAGCCGACACGAAAAATCCCCTCGAAGCTCGGGGTGGAAGAGTTTCTCCGGGTCAAGCTGGGGCGGATCGGGGAGCGAATCGTGGCCACGCCGCTGCCCCGGGGCGCCGGCAGCATCACCACCATCACCGAAGCCGACGGCATTATCCGGATTCCGACCCACATCGAGGGAGTCGCCCAGGGAGAGCCGGTAGAAGCCGAACTGATCCGGCCGCTTTCATCCATCGAAAACACGCTGGTGGTGGTGGGCAGCCATGACAACACCCTCGACCTGCTCACAGACGAACTGCGCGCCGGCAAAGGGGGGGTGGTGCTCTCCTCGAGCCACGTCGGATCGATGGGGGGGCTGATGGCGATCAAGAGGGGGGCGTGCCACCTGGCCGGCGCCCATCTGCTTGACACCGAAGACGGCACGTACAATGTTTCCTACATCCGTCGCTACCTGCCCGGCATCGGCGTCCGGCTCGTGAACCTGGTGCTCCGGGATCAGGGCCTCATCGTTGCCGCCGGCAATCCAAAAAGAATCGGCGGCATCGAAGACCTCGCCCGTCCGGATGTATCGTTCATCAACCGGCAGGGAGGCTCCGGAACCAGGATCCTGCTCGACTATCGGCTCAACCAGCTCGGCATCGATGCGGCCGCCATCCGCGGCTATCAGACAGAGGAGTATACCCACATGGCCGTGGCGGTGGCCGTGCTCAGCGGCGCGGTGGATGCCGGGCTGGGGATTTATGCCGCGGCCCGGGCGCTGAACCTCGATTTCGTTCCCGTGGTCACCGAGGAGTATGACCTGGTGATTCCCGAAGTTTATTTCAACACTGCAAAAATCCAGATTCTTCTGGAAACCATCAACAGCAAACCGTTTCAAGATCGGGTGGAGGCTTTGGGCGGCTACAGTACGGAGAAGACGGGAACAGTGGTTGAGCTATAGCCGATAACGGACGCAGCAAACCGACGCTGCGGAGACCGAAGTGAAATGGCGGGAGAATGTATCAAGTGCCTAGAGTGCCTAGAGTGACTAGAGTGCCTAGATAGCTAAAGTTGATTGAATTGCTGGTTTTTCCATAAAATCCAAACTCTTTAACACGAACGACAAACCGGCGGCCGTCTCAACGCGGCCTGCATGGCTTAAGACCATTGCCCGGCATACGATTCGATATACTTTGGCCTTCGCTCTGGCAAACCGGAGCTTTTCAGAGAGCTGGATCGTTTCATTACTCTAGGCACTCTAGTCACGCTAGGCATTCTAGGCACTTATAAGGGGTTTCTCCTTCGACCGACATAAATGGAGGAGACTCAAATTTGGAGCGGAACCTTGAATCATCCGACATATCGCGGCTGGCGGCTTATGGATCACACGGCCGACACCGGTCTTGTGATCGAATCCAAAGACTTGCCGACACTCTTTGCGCAGGCTGCAGAAGGCCTGTTCGAAATGATTGCCGAAAGACGCGGCAGTCGTGCAGACCAGCGGACGGAGGTGGCGGTGACCGGTGTCGACTGGCCCGATCTGATGTTTTGCTGGCTCAGGGAGCTTCTGGGGGTGTGGACCGGCGGGGAAAGAATCCCTGTCGGAGTCCGCATCCTGCAGTTCGCGCCGTATTGGATCCGTGCCGAGGTGAAAACCGCCACCTACGATCCTGCGGTGCACCGCCTCGGAGAAGAGATCAAGGCGGTGACCTACCACCAGCTCCGGGTGGAGGAGCTCGACGGCGGATGGCGGGCCCAGGTGATTTTCGATGTCTGAAAAGGAGCGGTCTTGAACAACGCCCCCCAAAGCCCCGACGCCGGTCCCCGAAGACCGGCAGCAGAATCCGAAGGTGTCCGCAAGGTGCTGCTCAAGGGGATCTTCTGGCGGATTCTGATCATCGAGGGCATCCTCCTGGTCTGGTCCCTGGCCTGGCGCATATTCACCGATCACCAGGCCACCGCGGCCGACCTTTTCTGGTATGCGGTGCGCATCGTCATCCTGATTGGCGTGATCATCCTCTTTATCTGGTTTACCTTCCGTCGCTTTCTGTCCCGGAAAATCATCGAACCCCTGGAAGCGATTTCCGAGGCGAATCGCCGCTTCCGGGAAGACGACAACGGCGCCGACGGCATCGATCTGCCGCCCACCGCCCCCCGGGAGATCCGGGATATCGCAGAAACCCGGCGGGCCATGCTAGACACCATCTTGAAAGTGTCCGGCGAGCGGCTGCGGCTGATCAACTTCATCCGGGACACCTTCGGGCGGTATCTGTCCCGAAAGGTGGTCGACCGGATCCTGGAATCGCCGGAGGGGACGAAGATCGGCGGCCGACGGGAAACCGTCACGATCCTCATGTCCGATATCCGGGGGTTTACCAGCCTTTCACAGGCCACCGACCCGGAGCTCATGGTGCGTCTGCTCAACCGCTATCTGGACCGAATGTCGCGGCTGATCCTCCGCTACGACGGTATCATCGATGAAATCATCGGCGATTCAATTCTTGCCGTGTTCGGGGTTCCGGAAAGGCGGGGCGACGATCCCCATCGGGCGGTCGCCTGCGCCCTGGCCATGCAAAATGCCCTGGGCGACCTCGACCGGGAGATGGCAGCAGAAGGTCACCCCCCCCTGGAGATGGGGATCGGCGTCAACACCGGAGACGTGATCGTCGGCAACATCGGGTCCGAAGTGCGGATGAAATACGGAATCGTCGGTGCGGCGGTCAACATCGCCTCCAGGATCGAAAGCAACACCATCGGCGGCCAGGTGCTCATCGGAGAGTCCACCTACCGGGAGGTCCAGAAAACGGTGAATGCCGATCCGCCGTGGGCCAAGATGATGAAGGGGATCAAGCAGCCCCTGGTGGTCTATCCAGTCCACGGGATGGGGGCCCCCTACAACATTGCCCTCACCCGAATTCCCGAGGAACAGGAAGGCCTCCAGATTTCCCTGCCGTTTCGGTGCTGGCTGGTGGAGGAAGGAAAAAAAATCTCCGACCGGTATTTTTCCGGAGAAACCCTTTCCCTGACCGACGGCCGGATCACCGCCCGGATCGACGCCCCCCTTGCCGTTTTTTCCGAGGTCAAGATGAGTTTCGATTTCTGCGTCGATGCCCACTGTTTTGCCGATATCTATGCAAAAGTGGCCGAGGAGGGCCCGGCCCAGGAGAGCAAAGACGTCCACACCCTGCATCTCACGGCCATCGAACCGGCCGACCGGCGCATTTTCCAGCAGTGGATCAGGGAGGGGACGGCCCGCTGAGGCGCAGCTGCGCAGCTGGAAGGCTGGGAGGCTGGAAGGCTGGAACGCTTGGAAGCTTAACCGAAATTCCACAGAAGCTTTTCTGGTTTTCAGGCCCCGAGTCTCCCAGCCTTCTACTCCGGATATTTCATGAAATATCCGGGATAGAGATGCCGAAGCGGACGTTACGACCCGTCCGATGGTTTGCAGGCGCTTCCGGCGGCAAGCTGCCCGGACAGAAAGCGCCGGTAGTAGACCAGGAGCAGGTAGGTCATGGGCAGGGCGATGATCAGGCCCAGCAGTCCCAACAGCTTGCCCCAGACCGAGAGCGACAGCAGGATCATGGCCGGGTTCATGCCGGTCACTTTTCCCATGATTCGGGGGACCAGAAAGGCGTCCTGCACCACCTGGACCACGACAAAGACCAGGACCACGAGGCCGAGCACCAGCCACACGCTGGTGCCGGTTTCCACGGCGTGCACCATGGCAAGTAGCACCGCCGGGATCGCACCGAGAATCTGCAGATACGGGACCATATTGAGAAGACCCAGAAACAGACCCAGAAGGATCGCCAACGGAAGGCCCACCAGGAAAAGCCCGACGCTGAAAAGCACCCCGCAGATCGCCGCCACCGCAGCCTGACCCCGAAAATAAGCGCTCATGGCCGATTCGAAGTCGGATACGAATTCGGTGATCGGCTCGCGGTAGCCGGCCGGAAGCAGTTCTTTCCAGCCTTGGCTGATCTGGCCGTAGTCGATGAGCAAAAAAACCAGATACAATCCGATGACCGAGAGGCCGATCAATCCCATGAGAAAACCGGCTGTTCCGGTCACCAGTCCCCATACCCCCGGCAGCAGCTTTCGACCCGCTGCCTCGAGAAAGTTCCACACGCTGCCGGTCTGGAAGATCTCCTGTACGTCCCTGCGGGCGGCCATGTCCTTGATGGAGGCCCACAGGTCTTCGGGCACATAGCGGGCGGCCCTTTCGGCCAGGGAGGCGTCTTTGGCCAAACGGGACACCAGCTGCCCCATCTGCCCGATCTCCTCGGCCATGACTGGAATCACCAGAGATCCTGCGGCCGCGGCCGCGGTGATCACCAGCAGCAGGGCCAGAAACACCGACACGGTTCGATGCCGGACCCGCTTTTCGATCCAGGAGACCAGAGGATTCATCAGGTAGGCCAGCAAAAAGGCGACGGCAAACGGAATCAGCACGTCGCTCAAATAGCCGAGAAGCCATACTGCTGCGGCGATCACGCCTGCCGTGATGAGAATCCGGCTCACGCGGTCGAAGGTGAAGGGTTTTGCAGTATTCATCACGTTCGGCTCCTATCGAAAAAGTTGCCGCCATCAAGAGGAGGTTGCGCCGTTTTCCCAGGGGCGGAAGGATCCTCGCTGCTCGGTTTTTTTGCGGAACCGCGGCTGGGACCGGATCAGTTCGCGGGTGTAGGGATGCTCCGGTTTCCGGATGATCGCTTTGGCCGGCCCCATTTCCACGATTTTTCCCTTGCGGATGACGGCGATCCGGTCGCACAGGTACAGGGCGGCCGCCAGACTGTGGGTGATGAATAAAAAGGTGGCATTGAGGTTCTGTTTCAGCCGCACCAGGATATTGAAAATCTGGATCGAAATGGAGGCATCGAGCATGGAGGTCGGTTCGTCGGCAACGATGATCTCCGGGTTCAATACCGTGGAGCGGGCGATGGCCACCCGCTGGCGCTGGCCGCCGCTGAGCTGGTGGGGATACCGGAACAGGTAATCTTCCGGCGGGGTCAGCCCGACCTGGGAAAGGGCCGATACGACGGTTTCCAATCGCTTTTGCGGCGCTGCCAGGCGATGGATCACCACCGGCTCGCATACGGTCTGGTAGACCGACAAATACGGATTCAGGGACTGGTATGGATCCTGGAAGATCATCTGGATCCTTCGGCGAAATCGCTTCATTTTGTGCCCGCGGATTTCCGACAGGTTCACTCCGTCCACCAGCACTTTGCCGCTGTCGGGTTCATCGAGCTTGACGATGAGCCGGCCGGCGGTGGTTTTCCCGCTGCCGCTTTCCCCCACGAGGCCGAAGATTTCCCCCTGCCGTATGGAGAACGACACCCTGTCCAGCGCGGTCACCTGTTCGCCGGATCGCCCGAAGAAGGTCTTTTTCGTTCGGAAGATCTTGGTTGCCTCAACAAGTTCGACCGCTATCGGAGAATCTGTCTTCATGATCGAGGTCCGTAGCACAGCACCTTGTGGGTGGGGCTCAAGGAGATCCATGTCGGCGGCTCCTGACGGCATTGCGCATCGGCATGGGGGCATCTATCATAAAATCGGCACCCTTTCTGCGGGACGATCAGGTTCGGCGTCTCGCCTTTCATCGCCTGGGGCAGGGCCGCGTCCTCTTCTTCGATGGTGAGATAGGCGTCCAGCAGCGCCTGGGTGTAGGGATGGGCAGGAGTTTCGAACACTTCTTCCCGCGTGCCCTGTTCCACGATCTGCCCGGCATACATCACTGCGATATGGCGGCATACCTCTGCCACCACCGCGATATCGTGGGAAATGAAAAGAACGGCGACGTCCATCTCTTTTTGCACCCGGCGGATTTCGGCCAGGATCTGGGCCTGCACGATGACGTCCAGGGCTGTTGTCGGTTCGTCTGCGATAATCACGTCCGGCCGGCAGGCCAGGGCCATGGCGATGATTGCCCGCTGTTTCATCCCGCCGCTGTACTGGTGGGGATAGTCCCGGCTGCGCTCCGGGTCGAGGTCCACCAGGGAAAACAGCGATCTGACCCGTTCGGCGGCCTGGGCCGCCGAAACCTCCGGCTCGTGAAGCCGGATCGCCTCCACGATCTGGTCCCCGACCCGCTGGATCGGGTTCAACGCGTTCATGGCCGCCTGAAAGATCATGGCGATCTCCTTCCAGCGCAATTTCCGCAGCCGCTCGTCGGAGATGCCGACCAGGTTCTGCCCCTTGAACCGAAGCGCCCCGCTGACAATTGACCCGTTGGCCGGAAGAAGGCCCATCAATGCCATTCCGATGGTCGTCTTGCCGCAGCCGGATTCGCCGACGAACCCCAGAGACCCGCCGAGCTCAAGAGAAAAGGAGACGTCTTCCACGGCCCGCAGAAGCCCGTTGCGGGTCCGGTATCCAATGCTCAGGTGTTCGGCCTCCAGCAGTGCCATGCTACTCGGATTCTCCTTCCTTGCGCAGCCGGGGGTCGAGGACCTCCTCCATGGCCCGGCCCAGCATGTAAAAAGACAACGTCAGCAAAGAGATGCAGATCCCGGGCGGAAGCAGCCAGTACGGGGCCTGGAACATGTGGCCGGTCTTCCACACCCACTGGAGCATCATCCCCCAGCTCACGGTTCCCGGATCGCCGAACCCGAGAAAGGCCAGGGCGGCTTCGATGATGATGGCCGAAGTCACCCGGAACGTCATGTAGAGCAGGGCCAGGGGCAGCACGTTGGGGAAGATGTGCCGAAAGATGATCCTCAGGTGGGAAGCCCCGGTAACCCGGGCGGCCTCGATGAACGGCCGGTGTTTCAAGGTCAGGGTCTGGGCGCGGATGACCCGGGAGACCCCGGGCCATCGAAACAGCGCGATCAGCAGCACGATGGTCCAGATCCGGAGCTGGCCGAACAGCGACGAGAGAATCAGGACCACCAGCAGGGTCGGCATGACCATGACCATGTCGGCTATACGCATGAGCAGCGTGTCGACGAAGCGGCCTGCGTAGCCGGAAATCATGCCGATCAAGGTGCCGAAGAAGATGCTCATGAATGCCGCCGAAAGGCCGACCATGAAGGCGATCCGGGCGCCGGCCAACAGCTGGCTCAAGATGTCCCGGCCGATGAAGTCGGTCCCGAGCCAGTGGGCGGCGCTCGGTCCGGTGGCGTGGGAAATCTCCGGATCGACCCCGTGCATGGGATGGTACATCGGGTCGAGCAGGGGCGGGACGAAGCTGGCGGCGGCCATCAGGGCAAAGCACGCCATCAGGATCAGCCCGATCTTGCCGATCGGGTTTTCCCAGAAAAGCGCCCACCCGCCGGCCAGCCAGTCACGGCGGCCCGCCGGGGCGGCAAGAGTGTCTCTTTGTTCGTTTCCTGTTTTCATTCAGTATCGGATCCTTGGATCCAGATACGCGTAAATCAGATCGACGACCAGGTTGGCTGTCAGCACCACGGCGGCGATCAACAGAAAAGAGGCCTGGGCCAGTGGATAGTCGTTGTTGCTGACGGCAAAAACCAGCTCCCTTCCCAGACCGGGCCAGGTAAAGACCGTTTCGGTCAGGGCGCCGCCGTTGATGGAAAAGGCCAGACTCAGTCCGACGCTGGTGATCACCGGAAGCGCCGCGTTGGGCGCGGCATGCCGGTTTCGGATGGTCGCTTCGTCCAACCCCTTGGCGCGGGCAGTGAGTATATAGTCCTCCCGCAGGGTGTCGAGCATGCTGCTTCTCATAACCAGCAGGTAGCTGCCGAAATGAATCAGAAACAACGTGGTCAGGGGCAGCGCCATATGGTGGGCGATGTCGAGTCCTTTTCTCAGGAGCCCGGCCGAAGGATCGGTCCAGATTTCGGCCGAGATCATGCCGGTCAGGGGAAACCATCCGATCCAGTAGGCAAATACCCAGATGATGATCAGGGCGAGCCATGGCAGAAACAGCGTGTGGCAGACCAGGGCGCCGATGGTCACCCAGGTGTCGATCCGCTCCCCCTTTTTCCAGGAGACGATCTTTCCGAGGAAAACGCCGACAAAGGCCGCCAGGACGATCGAGCTGGTAAACAGCAGGATGGTGTTCGGAAGCCGGTTCAGGATGATCTCCGACACCGGCTGCCCGTAGTGAAAAGAGATTCCGAACCGGCCTTTGAGAAAATTTTTCAGGTAGATGAGGTACTGCTGCCACATCGGAAGATCGAGGCCCAGCTGTTCGATGAGGCGCTGGGCGTCTTCCGGGGTCATGTTCGGATCCACCATCCGGCTGACCGGATCGCCGGGCGCCAGTCGGAACAGCAAAAAGAGGACCGTAAGGATCACGAAAAAGATCAGCGTGATCTGAAAGAGCCGGCCCAGGATGTAGCGTCTGATCTCCATTGTTAATTCACAGGCGAAAGCTGGCAGAAGGACCAGATGTTGCCGATTCCTTCGAGCATCTGAACCCATCCTGCGAAACGGTCCGTGCGCACGGCCTCGATTTCCCGGGGCAGGTAGATCGGAAGGTACGGAACGTCCCTTGCAATGATCTCCTGCATTTTATAGATCAGCAAACGCCGCGCCTCCAGGTCCATGGTTTTCTCTGAAGCCTCTGCGATCTGGTCAAACTCGGGGTTGTGATATCCGCTCATGTTCCACCCCCGCTCCCGGTCGAATTCCGAGTGGAAAAAAATTCTCAGATAATCCGGGTCCAGGGACAGCCGGCCGTAGCCGAGAATGAATGCGTCGAAGTCGTGCCGGGCTTTGACCTGCTGCAGCAGGGCGCCGAAGGACATGGGCCGCGCAGAGGCGGGGATGCCGGCCTGGCGAAGCCACTGCTGGATGAGCAGTCCACTTATGGCCCGATGGGGGTCGTAGTCGGCCGGGGGCGTCAAAATCGTCAGCGGTTCCATCAGCGAGCCGTCCGGCAGTCGAAGGCCCGCTGCGGGTTGGACTTTTCCGGCGTCGTCCACCGGCGGCCGCGTCCAACGGTATCCGGCTTCCTTCAGTATACGGTGGACCGCACGGATCCGCTGCTCCCGGTTCAGGCCTTCGCCGTATTCGGTCAGGTTCGGGTTGTACCAGAATTCGTTTCCCGCAGGAAGGATCGAGTCCATGCGGCTGCCGTATCCCTGCAGGACGCGCTCGATGATAAACGACTTGTCGACGAGCACGGCCGCGGCCCGGCGCAGGGCAGGGTCGTCGAAAGGGGGCCTGCGCAGGTTGAATCCCAGGTAATACAGTGCGCTTCTCTCGCTGGAAAAGATTCGGATCTCCGGATGCTGCTCAAGATTCTCGATGTAGCCGGGCTGAATCCCCTGCCAGTACATGTCGATGGCGCCCTTTTTCAGGGCGAGCATGGCCACGTCCGAAGTCCCGTAGATCTTGAACAGGATTTCCCCGACAAAGGGTCCCAGCAGCCGTCCCCCGATCCGAAGCCCCTGGCCGAAAAACCAATCGTTTTTCTTCATGTGCAAAAACGCCCCCTTGTGCCACTTTTCCAGCACGAAGGGGCCGGTTCCCAAAGGCCGTTCGACGGTGTGGTTGAACAAGGTGGCAAGGGGTTTTTTCTGTTTTTTCGCAGCATCTGCCACCTCCCGCCACTCTTTTTCCGACACGATCGGGATGGTCAAAGAACGGGTGAGAAAGATCGCCATCGGCTCCTTGAGGACGAACCGAACGGTGCGGTCGTCGACGGCTTCGATGCGGTCGACGAATTTCCACCGGGAATAGTGGCGCGGTATCTTGAACTCCTTGATCAGGCGGCAGGTGAAGGCCACATCGGCGGCGGTAAACGCGGACCCGTCGGACCACCGGGCCGGCCGAAGCCGGACCTGATAGGTCACCCCGTCGGCCTCCATCTCCGGCGGTCCCGCAGCCAGCCAGGGCACCATTTCCGTCTCTTCCGGGGTGTGACGGTACAATGGCTGATAGATCTGGGAAAGGATGTTGTTGGAATTGGCGTCGCTGGCCATCCAGACATTCAGGGTGCGGGGCTCTTCGCCGAGGCCGATCCGCAGCGGATGCCGGCTTTTCGCCCATGCAGCAGAGGCACACGCCAGCACGGCGGCGCAAAGAAGCAGCAGGGCGGCTCTAGTTCTGTTGCCCACCGTCACGTTTCGCCCTCATGGCGCAGACTTTTTCCTCGATAAAATCGATCACCGCCGCTTCGATTCGGATCCCGTCGAGCTGGTTGATTCGGGGAATGCCGCCCGGGCTGACGCAGTTGACTTCCACCAGGCGGTCTTCGATCACGTCGATTCCGACAAAATAAAGGCCGTCTTCGATCAGCCGCCCCCGGATGGTCTCGCAGATCCGCCGTTCGGCAGGGGTTACCTTGTGCCGGTAGACGCTGGCACCGGCATGCACGTTGGTGCGAAAGTCGCCCGGCTTCGCCCGCCGCCGCATGGCCCCTAAAATTTCGCCGTTTAGAAGCAGGATCCGGACGTCGCCGTGGGTCTTGACGTCGCTCAAGTACTCCTGGACCATGATGGCTTCCCGCTCCTGGTAGGGCTTGTATCCCTTGACGTAGTAGTTGATCAGCGAAACCAGATTTTCTCTGTCTTTGTCGCTGACTTTGATCACCCCTTCGCCGCCGAAGCGCTGGAGCGGCTTTACGACCATGGCGCCTCCAAACTCGTCGATGATCTTCGTGAGCCGGGCCGGATCCCGGGAGACGTGGGTTTCGGGAATGATGCCCGGGAAATTCAGGATGTACAGTTTGCTGTTTCCCAGCACCTGGCCGGTGGTGGAGTTGATCATGAAGACCTGCCTTTCCACCGGAGCGAGAAACTCCATGACCTGATAGTTCAGCGGCGGATTTTTCCGCAGAAACAGGGCGTCCAGCCCGGTGACGGTTTCAAAGACGAGCTCCTCGTTTTTCAGGCAGCGGATCGCATCTTTCCAGTAGCGCTCCATGGGCTGATCCGGCGCCACGGTGATGTTTCGCATCCGGGCCACCACCTGGTCTTTGCGGATATAGATGTCGTGGGGCTCCAGGAAATAGACGGTGTGGCCACGCTGATTGCACTCGTACATCATGTGGCTGGTGGTTTCCCATATCGGCGCGATCGATTCCAACGGGTCCATCAAAAAGGCAATTTCCATGGCAGCACCAGTTCCCGGCTTGGCTCTCTCTCCGTGCGGGTCTTCACCGGGGGACCCGGCAAGCGGACAACTCCGCCCGCAAAGAGTTCACTACCTTATCGGAAATCCGAAAAAAAGATCAAGCCCCTTTGAGTTTTTCATGCAAGCGGCGGATCCTGCCGCTGAGCACTTTGCAGATTTCAAGAGCGATCTGCGGATATTCGCGAACGATTTCCGTAAACTCCTGTTTATGAAGGATCAGCAGCCGGCTGTCGGCTTCGGTCCGGATGGTTGCGGTCCGCTTGATGTCTTCAAAGAGCGCCATTTCGCCGAAATAGTCCCCCTCGCCGATCCGGTCGAGCTCAAGTTCGTCTTCGGTGCCGTGGGCCTTGATCACCGAAACTTCTCCTTTGATGATCAGATACATCTGTTCGCCGGCCTCACCTTCCCGGATCACGATCTCTCCGGCGGGATAGTCGATTTCCTCGGTCACCGAGGCCACCGCGGCAAGTTCGCCCACCGCGAGGTCTTCGAAAATATCGATTCCCCGAAGCAGGAGAATCTTGTCCGAGGTGGTCGTCTCTTGTTCCATGGAAGGCTCCTTTTCCATCTCTGCCTCGGTCTGGTCCAGCACCGCCGACGCTTGCCGCCGGACGCCGCGCAGAGCGGAGCCGGTCAGCCGGCGCACCGGCTCGGCTATGATCCGGGCCAGTTCGAGGCGCCGGATCAAGGCCAGGGTCAGCATCTGTACCACCCAGTCTTTGCTGTCGAGAAGGTGCTGTAAAAAGACTCCGTCGTCTTGCGCCGCCGGCTCCACCTCGAGCCGTCTTCGGGCTTCGGCCAGCGCCGCTGCCGGATCTGCCGGCTCCAGCAGCGGCAAGAGGATCTTTGAGACCATCTTTTCCAGCCGTTCATCCAGGGCTTCGATTCCGTTGGACCGCTGCGCCGCATCCGAAGACAGAATGCCGCGCAAAATGATGCCCATCTTTCCGGTGCCGTCCTGGGCGGCAAGCACCCGGAGCGCGTTTTCCAGGATCATCTGCTGCTTCTGGCGGAAATGATCGAAGAGCAGATCCCGCTCGTCGCAGGGGGCAAACTGCGAAAGCCTTTGTGCGGCCGCCAGGCATCGATAGGATTCTTTGGCCTGCTCGCGGACGTAGCGATAGGCGTCCAGGTCCCGGATGTTGAGGGCCTCCAGGATTTCATAGATCTGTTCGCGCACCCGCCGCCGAGGGTTGTTGAGGGCCTCGATGAGCATTTTCGCATTCTGATGGGGCGCGGTCTCGATTTTTTCCCGGGCAAGCTCCCGGATTTTTCGAGACGAATCGCCCACCAGGTCGATTACCCTGGAAAGGGTTTCATCGTCGGCCGCCTGCATGGCCTGAAGGGCCGCATACCGGACGCTGCTTCTCTCATGGGAGAGAAACGGAACAAAGATGGAGGGATCTTTTAGCGGTCCGACCTGCCGGAGGCTTTCGATGACCTCGGCCCGGAACGCCTCGGTCCGGTCATCGGCCGTCAGCCGGGTCAGTGCTTCTGCAAAGCGCCTGCGGCCGGCCTGCCCTGCGGCGATTACGCCGGCCCGGATGGTGTCCGGTTCGGCGCTGTCGAGCCACTGCGCGATCCGGTCTTCTTGCCGGTCCGGGTTTCTCTGGAAAAGGGCCGCGGCCGCATACCCCGCACTTTTCGGACCGAATCCGCTTAAAAATCGTTCAAAATCGATGCCGGCCGCCGCAACCGGATCGAGCCGGCTGGCCGCCTCCAGGGCCCCAGCCACGACTTCGGGATCCTCCGCATCGAGAAACCGACTCAGCCGGTCGGCCTTTTGCCGGTTCGAGGCGTCAGAGACCATGTCGATCAAGGCCACCTGGACGGCCGGCTCCTGTTCATCGAGGGCGTTCAGCAGGAGACGGTCCAGGTTCGGGTATCCGATCGACCGCAGCAGCCGGGCATACCAGACGGCCGATTCGCCGCGGGCTGCGGAAAATTCGGCGGCCAGTCGGTTCCGGGTGCCGCGGTCGCGAAAGATCTGGCCGACATCCTGTTTTTCCATGGATTTAAGATCGAGCTGATTTTTGGAGATCAGGTCGAGCAGGATCTCCGAGTATCGTTTTTTCAGACTCAGGATCGACCCGAGCCAAGCCGCCACACAGGGAATGGCCACCAGCGACAGGTAGCGGGGATGGAAGAGATGCTCGCCGATCAGGATCGACCCGGATCCGAGCACCAGGGCGATCCTCACGACGGTCCCCCGCAGAAACGGTCGAAGCACCGCCCGCTGTTCGACCGGAATCAATCCCATGAGGATGTCGGTCGCCGGTTTGTGCAGCGTGGTTCGGATGACGTTGGTCGACAGGCGGGCGTAGACGGCCGCAAAGATGTCGAACCGGAGGAGAAAACCGATAAAGACAAACAGATAATTGGTGGGGTGGAACATCAGGGCCACCGGCAGCCCCCATCGGCCGTAGATCCGGCCCACGAAAAGCAGGATCACCAGGCTCACGACGTTCATGCTGCCCTTGAAATAGCCTAAAAACGCGACCAGCCCCCCTTCTGTGGCAAACATCTCGTTGATGACGAAGTTGAACTGGAAATTCATGATCGGGATGATCACGTTCGGAAAAAAAGTCATGAAGACCAGGATCTTGACCAGGAACGACGCTTTCATCAAAGGCACCGTCCTGCGAATTTCATCGACCAGCGAGGATCTCTTGCGTTTGTCTTTGCTGTTGCCGCCGGCCAGCAGCAGCGTCGGATACCGCGTCCCCAGGGTGCGGACGACCAGGGCACCGGCAACCGTCACCACCAGGTACACGAGCAGCAGATTGTCGATCATGATCCAGCCGGCGATGGCCGGCGTGCCGAAACCGGCCAGGATGTCGCCGCAGACCCCGCCGGCGGAGATCAGGGGAAACAGCCGCTTGCTCTGGCGGGTGTTGAACAGGTCGTTTGCCATGTTCCAGAAAAGAAGCCCCAGGAGGGCTTCGTACAGCGTTTTCATGACAAAGAGCAGCGGGTAGACCAGGTCCCATCCCGTGGGAATCAGAAACCGGGTGCCGGCAACGGTGAATCCGCAGAAAAACAGCAGGTAGGTCAGCAAACGGGAACCGGGCATGCGGGTCAACAGGCCGGTCATGAACCCCATCACGAAAAAGATGGCCAGGCTGTTGACCATGTACATGACCGGCAGGTACTCGACGCCGAAGCGCTTCAAAAAGGCGGTCTCTGCATAGTTGTTAAAGATCATGTCGGCGCTGCGGACAAGGAACAAAAGCACCAGGGCGCCGGCGAACATCCCGACCTCGCCCTTGTTGACCTTGAACCAGCGGTTTATAAAATCGAGCATGGCTTGTTGTCTGGGTAAGGGGGGGATGGGTTGATTGGTTAAATAGTCAAGTGGTCAAATGGTTAAGTGGCTGCTGCGTCGACCGGTTGGAAGCCCGGAGAGGTTTTTCCCCGTTGCCGGATAGGAAGCTTTCCGAATCGACCAATCGACCATTTATCCAATCAACGAGATTCATTCCACCTCCAGCACCAGCCGGAAGCCGGTGGTGTCCAGCCGGCTGGCCGGGTGGGTGCCGGCGCGGTTGGCAGAGCGGCAGGCCGGCCCCCAACCGAACCAGCTTCCGCCCCTTTTCACCCGCAGGTCGCCCCTGTCCGGTCCGGCGGGATCGACGGCGCCGGTTGTGCCATAGTCGGCCAGCCAGTCGCTGCACCACTCCCACACATTGCCGTGCATATCGTACAACCCCCAGGGGTTGGGCGCGTAGCTTCCGACCCGGGCGGGGCCGTTGACCGGCATGCCGGTGTCTCGATTGAGGGAGACGCATTCGTTGGTTTTCATCGGGCTGTTGGCATACATCGCCTTTTCGCAGTCGATGCGATCGCCCCAGCTGTAGGCCGAGGTGGTTTCCGCGCGGCAGGCGTATTCCCACTCGGCCTCGGTGGGAAGCCGGTAGCGGCCTTCTCCGCGCGCGTTGAGCCGCTGGAGGAACTCCCGGCAGTCATGCCAGGAGACCCCGGTGACCGGCATCATGCCCGAGCCCTTCCGGCCAAACAGCATTTTTCGTCCCATGATCATCCGCCATTGCCGGAGGGTTACTTCGGTGGTCTGGATAAAAAACGGTTTGGAGATCCGTACCCGGTGCTGCATTTCCGACAAATCCCGGTTCGGCTCGTCGACGGGACTGCCCATGACAAAATCGCCGGCCGGGATTCGAACGAATGCCATTTCCAGTGAATTGACGAAGGTGTCCGCCGATGGTTCTGCCAAGGCCCCGGCTGCCGGGGCCGTGAGCAGCAAAAGAACCACTCCCAGGCAAATGCCAAGCGGCCGCGGGCTCATCGATCCTCTCCTTTCATGAACGGGACGGGGC
>JAIPEL010000101.1 GCA_021737185.1 Desulfobacterales bacterium
GCCACTCGCCTTCCATCCTCCTGATGGACGAAAGTGGCTTTCGGCGTGTGACTCGATACGGTCAACCGTTGTTTGGTCGCCTTCTATCGAAACCAAAATGGCCTCCTTGTGGTCGATCCAGATCCCAATCTTTTTCTTCATGATGTGCCTCAAATTTGCCATATTGTCTCCTTTATCCTATCAATGGCTACTCAAATGTGATTCTTTTTAGCAGTTGAATCATATTTCCAACCGGAAAATCAACCTGATGAAGTGAACTTGCTAATCGTTTTTACAGCAAAACGCCACGGGTAACTGGCGGCGGATATGAAGCAAAGACGTTGAGGCTGACCCCTAAAAGCCCTAAATGTTACACCAATGAGGCCGCGAGGAATAAGCCGTCCAGGTTGAACCGGTTGTTGGATTTCATTGACAATCAGACACTCCGATACGCATGTGGAAATCCAAATTCAAGATCGGCAATCTCTTCTTTACCAATATATTGTGTGAAATCGTGATTGTTTTGAGCGCCTCTCTTGTTTATGTTCTCAAGTTCCTCTATGGACATTTTCTTGGCTGCCTCATACACCCCTTTGAATCCGGTGTAGTGAGACCCCTTGCCATAGGCGCCGTTCTTTCCACGATAGTCCCAACCATGACACTCCTTGCACCGATAAGTATCATATCCACTCCTTTTGTTCGTGCTTTGCTCCTTCCATAGATGGTAATCTTTTTTGGGTTTCTCTGTATCAAGCGTGGTTTTCCACCAATCGTCATAAAGTTGTCCACCACCAAATGCCCCCGGCGTGGTTCGAGTCCGCTTGAGCGCCTGGTTGGGCCGCTCTTGCGTCATAGCACGCTCATGAAACGGATAAATGCCGCTCCGAGAAGCGCGGTGCCAAGAGTGAGTAGCCCGGCAGTGCCCTTCAAGAGGCGGTGGGCGTGCATGAATTTTTCAGTCCTGGTCGCAATCTCATCGTCTACTGCCGGATCGCTTGCATGGGCAAGTTTCATGGCTTTCATGTGGTGGAACATCCCACTATTCGCGTAGAACTGCTGAAGCAGCGCCACACCAGCCGATAGAGCGAAGGCAATCGTTGATGATGCAAGGAGGACCTCAAAGGGCGCATCGGTCAGAGCCTTTGCCGCCGGTCCTTTCTCTATCAGGGGCAAGAAGACGCCCACTACAGCAATCCCGGCAAGTGACAGGGTGAGACAACTGTTGGAGACGCGATGTCCGTGCTCAAACAGCTTGAAGTCCACGTCATACCTTTCCTCGGGAAGCTCCACCCTGAGCAGATCACGTTCGTTCATTTGCGCTCCCTGATGGTCTACGTTTCCGGTTCACCCGGTCCGATGCAAATGAGTACTACAAGCGGTCCAACGTTTGAGTTAAGCGGCAGGCCCGACAGGGCCGTCCGATTGAACGAATTGTTGGGCGCTGCCGTGCTTTTCATTTTTGCTCCCAGGACCTCCTCATGCTGGCCAATGAACCCTAAACGCCTGATGGGAGCTTGGAGGCCATCATCTTCTTCCGGTCAATCTTGCGCCCGTCGACGATGAACGTTCCGTCACCAACCGCGTGAACCGTGCGCTTCTCCTTGCGTGCGGTATCGATGTATGCGGCAACCGCCTCTAACACAACAATGTTGTGTTTTTTAACGATGTCGATGACCTTGCACTCAATGTTGGCGAGGCACTCCTTGATCAAGGGCGGCCTGACGAGCTTGGCCTTCACCGGTGTGAGCTTGAATTTGGCAAACTTGTCTGTGTCTGCCCCAGAGCACGTCCCTATGCCAACCACCTTATCCAATAGGTCGACGGTGGGAATTGCAATAACGCACTCCCGATTCTTTCGCAACGCCGCGAAGGAGTGATTCCATTCACCCGTGGTGATAGCAAATACCGGAGTGAAATCCATCACCATGGTCCAGGAGATAGTCATGATGTTGTCTTTCTTCCCATCATGGGTTGTCACGAGGACCACGGGCCCTGATTCCATCAGGGTAAAAGCCTTGCTCAGTTTCAACTGACTCATGGGAGCATCTCCGATAGTCATGCCAAGCTTGCGCGCTAGATGTTAAGGCGCCTAACGCATTTCTCACCTGCCGGTGTGGGCGGCAGCGGAACACCGGTCGGGTACAGAAAAATGTTATCTCGAATCTCTTTCTTCAATGGTCATTCCACGTTCTTTATAAGGGATGGCCATGACCTCTTGTATATACCCTTTCAAACTGGATAAGCCAGATTTGAAAGCACCAGGTTCTGCACCTTCCTCTATACCCCAGTCCTCAATAAATTCATCTGGAGCATCCATTATTCCCGTAATAAATTTAAATGCGTGGCTCAGGAACATATCTTCATCATTATAGCGACCACACATAGCACCAATATGAACTGTGATAATGTGATCTATATCTTCTGATAATTTCAGAATCTCATATGTCTTTTCAGTCAAATCGTTTGTATCCATCTATAGGCTCCAAGAGATAACGCCTGGAAATTTCAAATTTAGGCACTACTTTCTCGGCGTCTGCTCAACGCCGATGTTGGGGGTATTTCCATTAAAATCCGATACGTCTCTTCTTTGGCGGCGGCTTTGGATCCATCAGTTGCTTGATCGCTTCCACCAGAACCACGATCTGCTCATCATGATCGCCCAGCTTTCTCTCAAGCTGAGCAATCTTACGGGCCAGCTCCTTGTGCCCGGCGATCACTTCTCGAAGGTTGACGAAGGCTCTGACCACAAATACGCTTACTTCGATCGCTTTTTGTGAGTTCAGTACGCTGGCGGCCATGATAGCATCGTGCTCGGTGAAGGCACGGGGATTTACCGGCGAAAATTTCAGTTTCTGGAGGTGGTCACAATTTGTTACCACCTCCTGTTTTTCTTCCTTCGTGAGGCGAAACATGAAATCAGGAGGGAATCGGTCGGCGTTGCGGCGAATGGCTTGATTAAGTGCTTTGGTGGTAACACCGTAAGCTTCTGCAAGGTCGGCATCGATGATGACCTTCTCACCACGAACGAGCAAAATTCGCTGCTGAATCTGGCCGACCTTCACAATTGCTTTGGATTTTGCCATGGCCCCTCCTCGACAAAATCGAGGTGGTCGCAAATTGTGACCACCTTATCAATCCACTGTATAAAGACGCAACGCTCGGCATGAGAGGCGCGCGGTTTTTTTGCGCGTCCTACTCAATGCCGTTGTTAAGGCCTATTTTTAGAGTCTTGTCGATTATCAAATACAGAATGCACCACTATTTCATTCTGTTCAATTGTGTAAAATATAGAGAATGGAAATCTCCTTATTGGGCAGCCGCGAAAATCCTTATATCGAATCTGGTACATTTCAGGATAGGCGATAATGTTCTGTATAGCTGTCTCAACACAATCAAGAAAATCGAAACCAAGGCCCCTCCGCTGTCTTTCATACCAGGCGAAGGCCAATTCTAAATCGTCTCTTGATCTATCCGTATAACGGAGCATCATTTGTATTTATTCCTGAGATCTTCGTGAACTGATTGCCAATCATGAAGATTCTGCTTTCCTGCCTTATATTCCCGATATCTCTTATCGAGCTCTTTTTTCTGCCATTCATGCATGGGAAGTTCCTGATTGCTTTTAGCAATTGCGTCCCAAACATCTTCAATCAGCAATAATTTTTCAGAAAGATTCAATTCTTCAATTTTTTGCTTTATTTCATCGGGTCGCATTTCATTCTCTCCTTATGTGATCTCTAGTAGGTATCTATGCCTATATAGTGGCCTTAACATTATATAGTTGCTTGAAGATTCGCATCTTTTTCCTTTATTATCGGTTTTGCAACAATTGCGCCTTTCCTTGCGTGTTATGTTGTTCGCTACATAATTTTTCATGGAAATTATTTTGATACACTTTTAATCCAGCGGGCTTGCTATTCCATATCGGTTCGTTTTCGGTGGCCATGCGCCGGTCAAGAAGGTATCTGGCGAAATCCTCCAAAGCACCTCCGGAAAAATGCCAGTCAACGTCGCGGCACGCGTGTCGGGGAACGGCTTTTTAACGGATGAAAACAGTCCTGCCGGAGAAAAGGGTGGGTGCGGGGGGATCGATGCGTGGTTGCCGATGCCGGCCATGGCCTTCGCCTCGCCATCTGCAAGGAGGGTTGAGCTTTCGAGGTACTGCAATTAAGTATACACGACACCTACCCCCCTGCCCGTGACCTGTCAAGTTACCCTTTGCTCACTGATAACAACAGTCAAATGATATCCGTGGAGCGAAAAACATGCCAACGCGGGGATGCGATAATGCCAGGCGACCTGGGTGGAATGAATCGTTCAGAAATATTTCCTTTCTTTCTATCTGGCTGGGAAAATATATAATGCCCTGGAACGTCCGTTCATGGCCTGGAAAAACTGGCTTGATGCCTATGGATGTCGGTGGCAGGTCCCAAATCGGGCTGTGCGGCAATGGTTCCCGTCCGCTGCCGATACTGCCTCGACATTGATTGGAAGACTATTCTGGCATATCCTGGAACCGATCGATAAGATGGATGTGACTCCGGAAAAATACCCTCGAGGTGCACAGTTTTCTGTGCAGTGTTGCCCGAAAAACGGGGCAGTTGCGGCAGGGTATCCCCTATTTCAATACAATCGCGGCAGCGACTTTATCAATCCCAGGGAGACGGCAGCGGGGGATGCTCCTTGGCCCTGGCCATTTCCTCCCCCCGCCTGCGGGTGAGCAGGGCAAAGGCGGCAACGCCGGCCACGATCACCACCGCACCGATCAAAAACGCCTGGCGAAGCTCGAACAGGTCCATGGCCAGGCCCGCGGAAAGGGCCCCGCCGGCCATTCCCAGGCTGTGGGCCATGGTCAGAAGGGCCATGACCGATCCCATCGAATCGGTGTGATTTCCTTTCAAGACGGCGATGGCCATCAGGGCCGGCATGGAAATCCCCCCGCCGATGCCGAAAATTAGGTTGGCCGCGAACAGGTCGCCAAAGCCTTCCGCCCGCTGGAAGAGAAACACCGCCGCGGCGGCGACAAGGCCGCCGGCCACCACCATGGCCGTCCGGTTGAGGCGGTCGGCCAGCCACCCCATGGGGGTTTGCATCAGTCCGGAAACGAACACCCCGAGCATCACCAGAACCCCGATGGACGAGCTGGTCAGGGAAAACTCCACATCGGCGAACACCGGTAAAAAGCCCCAGATGATCCCGATGGCCGCAGTGTAGGCAAACCGGTAGCAGAAAAGCCCGGCGATGACCCGGTCGGAGACCAGCCGCCGCCAGGCCAGGGGCTGAACCGCGCGGATAACCCCCGCCTCCTGTTTCCTGGGCGGCAAAAACACCAGACTCAAGAGGAAGCCGACCAGGGCCAAGGCGCCCATGGCCGCAAAGGCGGCATCCAGGTCGATCCAGTCCTTGAGGACGCCGCCGGCCAGAGGCCCGAGGCTCAAGCCGCTGAAAATCGACATGTGAAACAGCCCCATGGAAAAGCCCTCGCTGCCTGCCGGGGTGATGTCCCCGACGTAGGCCTGGGCCACGGGCATGATCATGGCAGATGCGATTCCCTGGACAAAGCGCAGGAAGATGAGCGACTCCACGTCAGAGGACCAGATAAAGGCAATGGAGATCAAGGCGTAACAAAACAGGCCGACGACGATGAACGGCTTTCTCCCTTTTCTGTCCGAAAGCCGCCCGAAATAAGGAAGAAACACGGTGCGGGAAAGGGCAAACGCCCCGAAGATCAGGCCGATGTAAACGCCGCTGGCCCCCAGGTCCCTGGCATAGACCGGCAGCAGGGGCACCACGATGCCCACACCGGTGACCGTGGCGAAGATGGAAAGAAACAGGACGGCAAAGATTCGTTTATAAGAAGTTTGCATGAGATGGGGTCGAGGTTCAGAGGTTCAGGGTTCAAGGTTCAAGGTTCAGAGGTTCAGAGGTTCAGGGTTCAAAGTTCGATGTTCCAGGTTCAAAGTTCAAGATTCAAGGTCGATGCTTTCGTCAAAAGTCCGAATTTTGCTTTTTCCGTCATTCCCGCCCCCCATCAAGTGCGGGGCAGGCTGCGGCGGTGGTTCAACAGGCTCACCATCCTGAGCGAAGTCGAAGAAGAATCCAGTTATTTCAAACAGTTCTGGGCTCCCGCCTCGGGAGCGACAATTATGGGACTTTTTACGACTTCATCAACTTTGAACCCGGAACCCCGAACCGGGAACCGCTCGCGAAGCGAGCCGCCTACAGATCCGCCTTGATCTTTTCCAGCGCCGATTCCACCAGGTTCCGGATCTCGGCAAGTCGCTCTGGGGAAAGGGCCTCGAACCGAAGCACTAGCGCCGGCTGGGTGTTGGACGCCCGCACCAGCCCCCAGCCGTCGTCGAAAACGATGCGCGCCCCGTCGATGTCGATGACATTGTATTTGCCGCGGAAATATTCGGTCGCTTTTTCGACGACCTTGAACTTGACCTCGTCGGGGCATTCCACCCGGATCTCCGGGGTGCTCACGGTCTCGGGCACGTCTGCCAGCAGCTCGGAAATCCGCTTTCCCGTGTCGGCCAGAATCTCCATCAGCCGGCAGGCGGCATACACGGCATCATCGTATCCGAAGTACCGGTCGGCAAAGAACATGTGCCCGCTCATCTCGCCGGATAGCTCAGCCCCCTCTTCTTTCATCTTCTGCTTGATCAGGGAATGCCCCGTCTTCCACATCACGGCCCGGCCCCCGTGCTTTTCGATGTCGTCGTACATGGTCTTGGAGCATTTGACCTCCGAGATGAAGGTCGCCCCGGGCTTTCTGGACAGGATCTCCCTGGAGAAGATGATCATCAACTGGTCGCCGAAAATCTGCCGGCCCTTTTCGTCGACCACCCCGATTCGGTCGCCATCGCCGTCGAACCCGATGCCCAGGTCGAGCTGCTTCTTTGCCACCAGGGCGATCAAATCGGTCATGTTTTTCTTCACCGTCGGGTCGGCCTCGTGGTTGGGAAAGGTGCCGTCCATGTCGCAGTAAAGATCGTAAACCTCGCAGCCGAGCCGCTTGAAAATGGGCAGCGCGGCAGGACCGGCCGTTCCGTTGCCGGCATCGACTCCCACGCGCAGGGGCTTTTTGAGTTCGATGCTGCCGGCCACGTGGTCGATGTAGGGGGGCAGGATATCGTAGGACGCCGTCTTGCCGGCGCCCTCGGCAAAGTCGCCCCTTTCCATGATCCGCCGGATCTGCTGGAGCTGTTCGCCGTAGACCGAGTCGATCCCGCTGCAGATCTTGAAGCCGTTGTATTCCTTGGGGTTGTGGCTGGCCGTGACCATGACGTTTCCCTGCACCTGAAGGTGCCGGATGGAAAAATACCCCACCGGGGTCGGACAGACGCCGATGTCGGTCACGTCGCAGCCGACGGCGGCCAAACCGGCGATCAGCTTTTGGGCGTAGCCCTCTGAGGTGAGCCTACAGTCCCGGCCCACCGTCAGGGTGCGGTTTTCCCTACCCTGAAGATAGGTCCCGATTCCTTTGCCCAGCAAAAAGACGTCTTCATCGGTGAAGTCTTCTCCGGCAATGCCCCGAATGTCGTACTCCCTGAAAATTCCCGGATTCATGGTCTTTCTCCTATTTCTCACCGCAGAGGCACAGAGAGCGCAGAAAAAAATTTTTAAAAAGCAAGGGGGTTCGATAGCTCAGTTTCTATTGTGCCCGCCCCGCATCAAGTGCGGGATAAACTGCGGCGGGCATCCAGCCGCCTAATCACGATCCTGCCTGGAGTCCCGCCTTTGCCGAAATGACATTTCTTTCTCCAAAGAAGCTCATCTCGGTTCTCAAAAAGAATTTCTCCGCGTCCTCTGCGCCTCTGCGGTGAATCGTCCTTCACGTCTCGGCGTTGAAGCTATATTGCAAACCGCCACACCAGCACCGCCGCGCCCAAAGCCCAGCAATACGGCGCAAACCGGTGAAGATGGCCGCTTTTCACGATGCGAAGCAACAGGACCAGGGCGATCCACCCGGTGACGGCGGCCACCACCCCGCCGAGCAAAAGCACCGGGACCGACGCGCTGGAAGTCACCCCGCTGCGAATTTCAAGCAGCAAAGCCCCGACGATCGCCGGCAGCGACAGCAGAAACGAAAACCGGCCGGCCGTGGCCCGTTCCATACCGAGAAAAAGGGCCGTGGATATGGTGGCCCCGGATCGGGAGATGCCAGGAAGGATCGCAAATCCCTGCATCAGACCGATGATCAGGGCGGCTTTGACCGTCATACCCGCTACCGTCCGGCTGCCCGAGGATCGGTTCCGCGTCGCCCACAGCAGACCGCCGGTGATCAGCAGCATCACCCCCACGATCGGCACCGAGGCAAAGATCCGGTCCGCCACCCGGTGAAACCCGAGGCCGATCACGGCCGTCGGCACGCTGCCGGCCACGATCAGCAGGGCCGTTCGGACCTGCTCGTTTTGCGCAACCACCGGCCGCCATCCGCCGGCCGCGGCCGAAAGCTTCGGAAGCCTGGCCAGGGCCGACAAGATGGCGAGGATATCCTTGAAAAACACGACCACCACCGCCAGCAGGGTGCCGATGTGCAGGCTGATGTCAAAAAGGAGTTCGGGTTCGGTAAGGCCGAAAAAATGCTGGCCCAGCACCAGGTGCCCCGAACTGCTGACCGGGAGAAATTCGGTCAGCCCCTGGACGATGCCCAGAACGAATGCCTGAAGCGGCTCCATGCTCAACCCTTTACCACGGCCATCGGCCGGAGCCGGGCCACCTTTTTGCAGATGCCGGCGCCGTGGACTACATCCACCACCTTGGAAATATCCTTGTAGGCTTCGGGCATCTCTTCTCTCAGGGTGGATCGCCCGGTCCACCGGACCAGGATGCCCTTGTCTTCGAGCTCCCTGTTGATGGCCCGCCCCTTGCTTTGCCGGACCGCGGCCTTTCGACTGAGCAGCCTTCCGGCACCGTGGCAGGTGGAGCCGAAGGTCTCCTCCATGGCCTTTTCCGTGCCGACGAGCACGTAGGAAGCGGTGCCCATGTCGCCGGGAATCAGACTCGGCTGGCCCACCGGACGGTATTCCTCGCAGACCGCCTCGTGGCCGGGCGCAAAGGCCCTTGTCGCCCCCTTTCGATGGACGCAGACCGTCTGCAACCGGCCCCCGACCCGGTGCACTTCCTTTTTGGCGATGTTGTGGCAGACGTCGTAGACCAGATCGATTCCGAGGCGCTCGGGCCCCATTTCGAAGATTTCGCTGAAGACCTCCCGGGCCCGGTGAAGCAGGATCTGCCGGTTGACCCAGGCATAGTTGGCCGCGCAGGCCATGGCCGAAAGATAGCGCCGGCCCTGTTCGGACTGGATCTGCGCGCAGGCCAGCTGCCGGTCCGGAAGTTCGAAGCCGAGGGTGTGAATCTGCCGGGTCAGTTCGGCGAGAAAATCGTCGCAGACCTGGTAGCCGAGCCCCCTGGAACCGGTATGCAGCAGGATCGTCACCTGGCCGGGATGCAGGCCGAAGACACGGGCCGTCTCCGGTTCGAAGACTTCCTCGACCACCCCCACCTCCAGGAAGTGGTTTCCCGATCCGAGGGTGCCCAGCTGCTTTCGCCCGCGGTCAAGAGCGCGCTGGCTGAGCAGGGAAGGATCCGCGCCGGCAATGCAGCCGCCGTCTTCGGTGCGGGCCACATCAGCGTCCGTGCCGTAGCCGTGGTTCACGGCCCATTGGCTGCCCCGGCGGAGCACCTGTTTTTCCTCTTTTTCCGAAACCTTCAGGGGACCGGTGGACCCCACCCCCGAAGGGACGTTTCGAAACAGCGCTTCGACCAGTTCCCGGAGCCGGGGCCGCACGTCGGCCTCTTCAAAGCCGGTGGTGGCCAGCCGCACGCCGCAGTTGATGTCGTATCCGACCCCCCCGGGAGAAACCACCCCGGTGTCCCAGTCGAAGGCAGCCACCCCGCCGATGGGAAAACCGTATCCCCAGTGCATGTCCGGCATGGCCAGAGACGCCTTGACAATGCCCGGCAATACCGCCACGTTGGCCACCTGCTTGAGGGGCTCGGCCTGCTGCGGGTCTTCGAGCATCTCGGCGCTGGCGTAGACGATCCCCGGCACCCGCATGGCGCCGGTCTTGGCAAGCTCCCACTTGTAAGGACTGATCTGCTTGAGGTCCATTTTTCACCATCCTTTTTTATAAAATCGCTGCAGCGGTTTTATAACCATAACCCCTATGGATTCCGATGAAAAGGGGGGCTTGCCGAGGCCGGCCTTCAAGAAAATCACAAGCACCAAATTCCAAATCCCAAACAATTTCCAATTTCGACCGAAGTTTCACATGAGATCTCATTTTCGACGACGTACTTTGCAGCGACAAGATGGATCAAAGACCGCTCAACAGCTCAGCGGCTTAGAAGCTCAGCAGCTCAGACCCTTACACCGGCGGCTCTGCCAGCTTGGCCCGGATGCAGTCGACCAGGTCCTGTCGGCCCCGGTCCCTGAGATAAGGGATCATCTCCTCGTAGAACAGCCCCCGCTCCCGGATCACGATTTTGAAGGCGTCGAACATGGAGCAGTCGACATCGTCTTCGACAAAGGCGGCGGTTGCATCGAGCCGGCCGAGGGCCGCAAGTCCTGTCATGGTGCGCACGCACTTTTCGCAGCGCCCGCAGTTGAGGCGGTCGGACACGTTGGCCAGACAGACCCGCAGGTTGTCAAGTGCCGTGCGCCACTGCGAGACGATCTTGAGCTTTTCCATCCGCGAAAGCGCCGTGTCCCGGTGGCAGATCCGCAGCCCGAAGCTGGAAAATGCCGGATCGAGCAGCGGGTGGGACCCACACGGATGGAGGTGGGCCAGATCGTAGGATGAAGCGATGTAGACCAGGTCCATGCGCCGGCCGAAGGCGTGGGCCACCGCCGCCAGAACGGCCCCGAAAAAGAAGTTGAGCCAAAGATCCCGGTCGTCGCAGAGGTGTCTTAGGTTGGTGTAGACCGGGATCATCTCCATGCCGGCTTCGTCGGCCACCGGCGCCATGGCGTTCTTGGCCCGCTCAAAGACCGGATACTTGGCCCCCCGTTCGACGACCCCGCCGATGTCGAATCCGTGCACCAGCAGCGCATCCCGGGGGCGGGCCGGGTGTCCGGCTCCGTATCGAAGCGTGGCCAGGCGAAGGGCGGCCAGAGAATCGATCCCGCCGGAGAGAAGCATGCCGGCCCGGGGCGCTTCGGCCTCCGGCGGCGGATCCCCTCCCGCCGGTTCGATGAGAAGGGGCTGCATCGCCCCGCCCGACCAGAGCTGCATCAGGGCCATTACGGTTTCCAGCCCTTCGAGCAGATACGGGCAGATCGATCCGTCGACGGCGATCCGCCGCTCGCCGAAATGAAGCGCCGGGACAAGGCAGCCCACGACAAAGGGCTGAAGATGAACGCTCAGGTCTCCGGAAAACTTCGCTTCGGTCTCGATGAAGACGTCCCGATCCGGCTGACTGCAGTCTTCCCACCGGACCTTCGCCCGAATGGCGGCGGTCTTTTCCGTTTCCGTGTGTGTCAGATTCTCGATGCGCATCGTGTTACCTCATTCTCGCGGGGTGATTTGCCCTTATGTGAAACTTCGCCCGAAGTCGGGGTATTTTGTAGGGCACGACCTCCGTGTCGTGCCGCACGGAACGGCACGGAGGCCGTTCCCTACAGAGGCATAGGCTTCGAGGCAAAGTTTCATTTTTGATCAATCTGGACGCCCCGGCGGCCAGAGGCGGAGCTTATGTGAAACTAGGCCAAAATGGCATAGTTTCACCCTTGATCAAACTGGTCGGCGAGGCCGGCCAGAGGCGGCGCTCGTATGAAACTTCGGCCGAAGCCGGCGGCAAAAACCGACCTGTCCCCGTTTTGGGTTTTGGGGGTTGGAGGGCCACGCTCCGTCGTGGCCGGCATTTGGTCGTTACCGGCAGCACGGACTAAACTGCGCGCGTCCCTCCACCGGCAGGGGCTTCGACACAAGTTTCACGTTTGATCAAGCTTGATCGACTCGCGGTCAGAGGCTTCGAGGGAAGTTGCCCCTTTGATCAGACTGGTCGGCTGCGGCCACCAGGGGCGGGGCAAGCCTCTGACCGCTCATCGCCCTGTGTGCAAGCCCCAGAAGCGCTCCAGGTAATCGACCATCGCTCCGGCGATGTCGAGGCCGGTGGCGGCCTCCAGGCCCTCGAATCCCGGTGAGTAGTTGACCTCCATAACCCATGGCCGGCCGCGGTCGTCGATCACCATGTCGACCCCTGCAATTTGAAGACCGAGCGCCCGGACCGCCGAAACCGCCAATCGTCCGATCTTCTCCTCCGGCATGGCCGCCTCGGCGCGACCGGTGAGATGGAAGTTGGACCGGAAGTCCCCCTTCCGGGGGCGCATGACCGCGGCGCCCGCCGCTTCCCCCCCCAAAACGAAAATCCGCAGGTCTTTTCTTCCAACAGGGGCGATGAACCGCTGGAGGACGACTCCCGGCTTCAGGTCCCGGACAGATTCGAGATAGCGGCTGCAGGATCCGGCGTCGCCGGCCAGAAAGACCCCCTCCCCATGGCGGCCGCTCACCGGTTTGACCACCGCCGGGAAGCCGCCTACGGCCGCCCCCGCTTCGGTTGCGGCATCGGGGCTGTTGACCAGCACCGTGTCGGGCACCGGGATGCCGGCCTGTGCCAGCGTTCGGCAGGTCCGGTACTTGCTGGCGGCCAGTCGGACCGCCGCCGGGCCGTTGACCACGGCAACGCCGGCCTGGACCGCCTGCTCGAGCAGGGACAGGCTGGAGTCTCCGATCTCCGCCCCCTGCCGGGGAAGCAGCAGGTCGACGTCCACGGGCCGGCCGGCAAACCGAAGCCGGCCGTCGACCACCGCCGGCCAGCTTCTGTAAGGATGCACCAGGCTCGCTCGGTGGCCCCGGACGGCGGAAGCTTCCAGGAGCCGGCGGTTGGGATGATAGTCCCGGTCATTGACGGTTACGATGCCGATGTTCATCGAAGCTGTCCCTCTCGATTCACCCGGATATTTCATGAAGATTGATGGCTTCGTAAAAAGTCCGAAATTCCCTTTTTCGTCATTCCCGCGAAAGCGGGAATCCAGTAATTTCTAAGACTTCTGGATGCCCCCGGATCGAGTCCGGGGCAGGCTTATCAAACCCGGCATGACGCTTAGTGGACTTTTTACAATTCAATCAAAGTTACTTCTTACAAATCGCGTCGGCTACGGCTTCGGGCATCCATACGCCCACCGGCTTTTGAAGCGCCCGGCTGTGGAAGACGGCCACCTTTTTCGTCCGGTTGCGGAGGGCGATCTTCTGGGTGGCGAGGTTGTCTTCTCCGATGATGGAAAAAATCTTTTTCCCCTGGGCCCGGGCGGTCAATCCGGCGAGCAGTCGGGTCCCGATTCCCAGCCCCCGGTACTCGGGCCGAACCGATGTGTAGCCCCGCTCCAGAAACCCGGAAAGGTCGATGCCGGTCTGCCGGCCGACCTGGTCGATGTACTCCTGCCGCGGATGCTTGAGGCTGGAATTGGCCACGATCACGCCTCGCTCGGTCACGATGCCGATCAGAAAGGCCCGCTCCAGGTTGTGGCGGACCCACCGCTCCTTTACCGATCCTCCCGCCAGGACCATGCGGCAGACTTCGTTCATTTCTTCGGGAAGAAGTTCGCCCGGCGGCAAATACCGATAGTTCAACTCATCGCCGAGCCGGAACCCGGTGCCGGTTTGACCTTCGAACCGCCATCTTCCCAGCTCGGCGGCCGTCATCTTCTCCAGCAGGGGAACCAGCAGGAAAGGATCCTGCAGGACGCACCAAAGGGGGACGCCGGCAAGCGCCGCAACCCCACGGTATCCCGACGCCGTTTCCGGCCAATGCTGGCGTGCGCCGGCGGCAGCAGCCGCCCCCTGCTCCCACCGGCACCAGCTGTGAACCGCTTCCAGCGGAGGGGGCTCCGGTGCTTGGCTGTCCGGCGGCGGAGAACCGAGGAGTTCGAGATGGTTCCAGGCACCTGACCGGGCGCTTTTTTGCAAGGCCTCGGCCAGGGGTCCAAGATCTCTTTGCCCGGCCCGCCATCGGACCACCCGGGAGGCAAGCGCCTCTGCGGTTTGACCTTTCTTCGGCGGATCGGAGCTGTCCGAAGCGCCGAAGGTCTTTTCGGTCTCTAAGATGCCGTCGAAAAAAGCGCTGATCGGTGCGGCAATGTCTTCAGGCGCCTTCAGCAGCCGGGTCAGGCCGGGAATTTTTCGGCGGCACCACTTAGAAAGGGTCAGGGCCGCCGGACACTGCGCCGGCGATGGGGCGTCAAATACGACGGTCGACCAGGCGCCGTCTGAAATCCGCGCTGCAAACGCCTTTTCTGCCAGTTCCAAAAACGGATTCACCCCCGGGTCTACGGCAAAAGCGCCGGCCTCGGCATCCCCCTTGACGGTCGGGCAGCAGATCCACCCCCAACCGATCCGGGTCGGGCAAAAGGCCGCCGACACCATGAGCAGCAGTTCGTGCAGGGTCGACACCTTTCCTGCCAAAACCGCTGCCGGACAGGGCTCTTCAGAAAGGAGGCGATGGAGAATCTGCCCGGCTTCTGCGGCCATCTTCTCCCACCGATCGGGCCGGGAAACGACGTCTCCGGCTGTCCTGGCCGCCCAGGGGGCCGCCCCCCGGTAGCCGCCGCTTCGCTGCCGGCTTCGTACGGCTTCCAACCGTCTATGCAAAGCGCCGGCATCGAAAAGAACCCGTCTGTAAAAATCCAGGTTCGCATCGTACAGATCGCCACCTTCCTGCAGGGCAGCTCCGCCGTCTATCTCGTGGCCGGCGGCCGGGCTGGCCATGGGCAGCCGAACGAACAACGCCGGGCCCGGGGTTGTCAGGGATTTTTGCTTCATTTTCGGATCGCTCTCGGATCGGGTTCCCGTCTGACGGACTGGATACGGCAGCAAATTATCCATTTCGCGTCATCATGAATCCCGAAAGTTGAGTTATTAAGAGAAAGCCCGGCCGGTGTCAACGCTTGACCCCGGGATGCGCCTTTTCAAAGCCAGGGCGGTATGGTAAAGATAACCGTCTACCATGAAAGGATTTTTGCCAAATCTGCTTCGCCGTTTTCACCGGCGGCGGGGTGTTATCCGAAGGAGCCCCCCGGCATGGTGGAACTGATCGCCACCTATCTGGTCTTTACCGGCGTGCTCGTGGTCTATGGCGCCCAGGTCTGACCGTTTCTCGACGGCCTCGGGTATGCGAGCGCCGCAATCGTCTCCTACGGCCCGGTGATCGCCCTGCTGCCCGTAAGGGGCCTGGCGTTCAGGCATCACATGCGCCTGGTTGCCGACGACCGGCCCGACGCCGAGCGCATGTTCCGTCTGCCGTGGAAGGAGTTTCGCGCCGACCTGATAACCTGGACCGGGGCGGGCCTGGCCATGGTGGCCGCCTACGAGATCTTTTATGAACCTTATCTGAGCACAGGGATCAAGGTGCTGATCGGCTGCATGTCTTTCGGCCTGTTCGGCGGCATGCTCAGCTACCTGAACGCCGAAAGGCGGCTCATCGGGCGGGGCAAGGAGATCGAGTTCGTCGAGCGGTCTCCGGGGAAGCTGTTTTCCGTGACCCGCAAGATGATGATCATGATCGTTACGCTGCTGGTGTTCATGGCATTTGCCGTGCTGCTCATGGTCCTGCTCGACGTCTACTACCTTCTGGAACATCCGGACATGCCCGAGCCGGAAATCTATTGGGGCATTTTCAAGGAGATCGTCTTTGCGCTGGCTGTATTGCTGGCCATCAGCATGATGGTGGTCCGGCGCTATTCGAAGAATCTCGAACAATCGCTGGCCATCCAGCTCGACGCCATGGAACGGATCAGCCGCGGAGATCTCGATGCACGGGTGCCGCTGCTGGCCGACGACGAATTTTCCCGGATTGCGGCCAAGACCAATGAAATGATCCACGGGCTGAAGGAAAGGGACTTTTGCCAAACCCGGTTCGGCCAGTATGTCTCCCCGGAAATCAGCGAACGGATCTTGAAAGGGGAGATTTCCGCAGACGGGGAGATGGTGGAAGCAACGATCCTGTTTTGCGATCTTCGCGGCTATACCTCCTTTGTGGAAAAGCGATCCCCAAAGGAGGTGGTCCGGTTTTTGAATCGGTATTTCACCGAAATGGAGCAGTCGGTCCGAGACGCCGGCGGCATCGTCCTGCAGTACATCGGAGACGAAATCGAGGCCGTGTTTGGCACCCCGGCGCGCCCGTCTGACAATCACGCCAAGATGGCCGTGTCCGCGGCCCTTCGGATGCGCCAGGCGCTGGAAAAACTGAACGAAGAAAGACAAGCCGCCAAAGAGCCCCTCATCCGCCACGGGATCGGCATCCACACCGGCAAGGTGCTGGCGGGCAACGTGGGAAGTCCGGAAAGGCTCGTCTATGCCATGGTCGGAGACGCGGTCAACATCGCCTCCCGGCTTCAGGTCCTCAACAAGACCTGCGGCACGGACATACTGGTTAGCCGAGCGGTGGCCGACCGGCTGGCCGGCCTCGATATCGAATTGACGCCGATGGGAACCTTTCCGATCCGCGGAAAAAGCGAAGAGATCGAAGTCTTTTCGCCCGCCGGCGGCGAGGGGGCCAAACCGGCGGCGGCGATGACAGACGCCCCGTCCCGTTCATGAAAGGAGAGGATCGATGAGCCCGCGGCCGCTTGGCATTTGCCTGGGACTGGTTCTTTTGCTGCTCACGGCCCCGGCAGCCGGGGCCTTGGCAGAACCATCGGCGGACACCTTCGTCAATTCACTGGA